>CAZBCD010000112.1:0-5533 GCA_964490205.1 uncultured Pelolinea sp.
CCGAATCGTCAGCGTTTCCACTGCTTCTGGTCCCGCTTTTGAAGGAGCGCATATCAAACATGGAATGCGTGCGGCACCTGGCGCGATCGAACACGTACAGATCAGTAAAAACGGTAGTGCGGAAATACAGGTGATCGGCAGCCAAACCCCGATCGGCATATGCGGATCAGGTATCCTGGACGCGGTTGCCCAGATGCGCATGCGGAAAATCCTTAACCAACGCGGCCGCATAGATAAAACAGCGCCAGGTGTACAGCTCGCTGCAGATGGAAAACCAAAAATACTATTAAGTACCTCTAAAAAACCAATCACCATTTCCCAGAACGATATTGACCAGATCCTGCTTGCGAAGGGCGCCATCAGAGCCGGAATAGATATTCTTTTAGATCATCTAAAAGTAGACACTTCTGAAATAGAAGAGATTGTCATTGCCGGCGCTTTCGGCTCTTATATGCTCCCACAACACGCAATGGGAATCGGGATGCTGCCAACTATCCCTCTTGACCGTGTAAAAACCATTGGCAACGCGGCTGGTACCGGTGCACGCATGATGCTGGTGTCCACACTCTCCCGCGAGCGGGCAGAGGAATTAGCGGATCAAATAGAATATCTGGAACTGACTATTTACCCTGATTTTGCTATGTTTTATGCCCAAGGCATTCAGGCGTAGGCCAAATAATTATGGAAATAATACCGGCTATCAAATGAGATCAGTTTATATTCCTGTTAGTATAGAACTTTATATTTCTCTCAAAACTCACAAAGTGATACTTTTTATACCAGCCATGTGATCGCAGCAGAAGCAAGGCCCAGATAGATCAGGTAGCCCAGCGCGTCCGTCAATGCGGTCACGATGATTGGTGAAGCCAGTGCCGGATCTGATTTGAACTTCTGAATCAGCAGCGGGATCGCCACACCTGTGACAGCAGTGCTGAGAATATTGACCAGTGCTGCGACGCCCGCGATCACTCCCAGCATCACCGAACCTTTCCATACCAATGCGATCAGCGCGATGATCAATCCCACAGACATTCCATTCACCAGGCTTAATCCAAACTGGTTCAGCATCACTTTCAGCGCGTTCTTGGGTTCTATCTCTCCTAGGGCGATACTGCGCACAGTCACAGTCAGTGTTTGCGTCCCCGCACTCCCGCTTACGCCTGCCACCAGCGGAAAGAATGCTACCAGCGCGGCCATTTGCGAGATGGTCGTTTCAAACAGACTTAATATAAATACCGATAAGAGCGCCATGAACAGGTTCACTACCAACCACGGCAGACGTTTTTTCACCGCTTCACCCACCGGCATATCTGAAGGAGTTTCCTCCGCCAAACCTCCCAAGCGGTAGATATCCTCGGTTGCTTCATCTTCTAAAATATCAAATGAGTCATCATATGTGATCACGCCAAGAAGCTGGTTTCCCTTATTTACGACAGGGAGCGCCAGCAGGTCGTACCGCTTCATCAGGTTGGCGGCTTCTTCCTGGTCTGCGTCCGCCCGCACCGACAGCACCTCTGGATCCATTATATTTTTGATTTTCTCTATATCGGGGTGTGTTACGAGCGCTCGCAGATTAACTACACCGACCAGTTTGTCATGTTTATCTGTAACAAACAGGTAATAGATGTCTTCATCATCCGGTGATAATTTTTGCAGAGAGGAAATGGCTGTCTTAGCGCTCATTCCGGTTTTCAGCACGATCGAAGCGGAGGTCATCAACCCGCCAGCTGTTTCATCATGATGTTTTAAGAGCGGCTTGACCTCATCTGCTTCCTGCATTACATCCAGCACACGGCTGGCTTTATCCGGCTCGATATCGCCCAGCAGATCTGCCGCCTCATCTGGCTCCATGTGGTCCAGGATTGATGCCAGCCTGTCTGCTTTAAGCCGTTCGGCTACTTCCGCGGCATCTTCTTCTTCTAGCTCTTCAAGAATATCAGCGGAGTCCTCCACATTCAAAGTGGGTATCAAAAAGTCCTGTTCAGCCGGCTCCAGATCGTCGAACACGCCTGCCTGATCTGCCGGGCGCAGCGCTTCCAGCAGTTCTGCTGCACTCTTCGGGTCTCCTCGTTCCAACGCAGCTCGAATCTGTCCTAACAGGATATCCACATCAATCATATATTCTTTCATTCTGCACCTCCCTTAATTTCCAAACATCGGGTGTGGAATGAAAACCCGATCCCTAAAATAATATATGTCCCGATGGTTGTCATTCTATTATTAGCCATTATGCCCTCCGCTCTTTGTGGAAGCTGTTATATCTAAACAAGAAACCCTCGGCACTCCTGCGAAACCGCGCCGAGGGTTAAACTACCGATAACAAGCAGTTATGGTTTAAGCAGTAAATCCTCCCGGTGCGATATTTTCCGCACGGTAGAGAGCCGAATGTCTATTAGGGTCAGGATCCAAGTCTAAAGAAAATTCTTCCTTCATCATGTTCTCTTTCAGGTATTGAGTATACGCCAAACCGCCTAACCGAGTCAAGGATTTTCAGAATGTTTATATCAAATTCTTATCCTGATTAATGTGATTTATTTAGGATCGCCCAAGCTGGTTACTTTCCCCAGCATCGTTACGGACTGCTTGATGAGCGGATTGCCGTAGTATTCCACACTACCGACACCCGCAATGGTCACATCCAATTCGCCGGTAACCCATAACTGCGCGCTGCCGACCCCGCTCAGGGTTACTTTTGCTGTCTTTGATTTCAGCTTATGCCCGCTGAAATTACCAGCGCCTGCCAGAGTCACTGATAGGTCATTGACCTTTCCGTCAACAGCGATTTTTCCTGCTCCCGGGATCTCTGTTTTCAATGAATCCGCGTTCAGGTTGAACACTTTCACACTGGAAGCACCGGTCATTTTTAACGTTAAATCTTTCGCTTTGATATCCTTGGCTTCCACTTCTGCCGCGCCTGTTATGTCCAATTCTTCAAGTTCTTTTACAGTGATATGGAAGCGGATATCGCTAGAGGAAAAGAAATCGAATCCCGCGCTCAGTTTTTCAACCCAATCTCGGCCTACATCGATCACCAGTTTTCCATCAGTAACGTTGGTCGTAATCCGGTTGATGGTAACTTCGTCACCCTCTATTGCAACCTTCTGCTCTTTACCTTGATTGATGTAGATTTTTCCGATGCCGCGCATGCTGATGCGTGTGAACGCGCCCAATTCTCGTGTTTCAGTTTTTCTCTCAGCCATTTCAGACTCCTTTATATGGATTTATACGATCATTAATATTTACGCAGTCAAATCGAAAAAGTTGCTTAAAATATAAACAGCACAGCATAATGCTGTGCTGTTATTCAGTTTAATTCAAGCCAGCACAGTCCGCGCAGCGCGTAACTAATGCTTGCTCCCACGATGCAAAATACGCTTAGAATATGACTCGGGCAATCATGGAAATGATCATATAAACAACCCACCCGATCAGAACAGTGCCGATCGTCTGCGGCCATTCCAGATCCAGCGCTTCCTTTGCAGCTATGAACCAGGACACCAAACCGGCAATACCGGCAGCGATAAGAAGTGGGCTAATCATGCACACCAGTCCAGGTAAAACCAGTCCGATAATGCCAAAAAATCCGATGATATTCCACACATACGCCAGCCCGAGCGTGCGCACCATCTCTTCAAAGGTAACATCCGCGTTGAAGATAGTCTTACCCACCCAGCTGATAATGAATGCGCCCACAGCGAACCCGACTACGGCGAAAATCGTGCCGCTGATCGTGCCCAGCACCCAGTTCCCCCCTTCAACGTGCACCCGCGACGCGTTAGCGCCCATCTGGCTGAGGAAAGTGACAACCGCCACGATCATCCACGCGGTTTGCGTGAAAGAAGCATCGTCTTCCACCTCTTTATATACTTCTTGTTTGAAGGTAAACACCTTCATAATACGATCCATCATAATAGCCTCCAGTTGTTAAAAAAATGATTTATTTATATACCAATTGTTAATAACCCACATATGCGTGGTTTGATACGATGATTATATAATAGTAGGTTGATGTTTGCAAAACTTTATCATTTTTATTTCGTAAATAGATAGAAAATAATCATAACAAGGAGTACACCATGCGCAAATTCATTGCCATCTTATTAACAATTGTTCTTGTCTTTCCCCTGCTGCTGTCCGCGCAGGCAGCCGTCAGCGTAACCAGTTGGGCACTCGACAGGCAATTCTACATTGACGCGCTCGACCAGCCGCAAGTCTATGCAGCTCTCACTTCCGGCCCCCTGATCGATATATTACTGCACGAGCGGTTGGGTCTCCCGCCTGAAGCGGATACATCCAAATTAGAATCTGTCCTGAAGGGCGTCCTCACTCCTGATTACATACGCGATCAGCTTAGCGGGTTTATATACGCGCTTTTCGATTATCTGCAGGGAAAAACCGACACCTTTGCGCCTGTTCTGGATGTGGTTCCGCTTAAAATCACCCTTGAAGGGGAGCAGCAGGATGCTTTCCTGAATGCCCTCGTGGCTGCCCTGCCCACCTGCGCTCCGGGCCAGACCCCCGGCTTTGGAAGTGAAGGGCAGACCGCCTGCAAACCAGCTGGTGTTCAAGATGACCTCCTCATTGAGCAGGTTCTCAAGCCAGGTCTGCCCGGTGTCCTCTCTTCGGTGCCCGATGAAATCCCTTTGGAAGGAGAATTCCAGGATTGGCAGGAAGCCGCCCGCTGGCGCACATTTCTCCCCGGCATGGCAGTCCCCGCCAGCATCATTTTAGGTTTGCTGATGCTTGTGTCCATTGCTGCCTGCACGTGGTACCTCACAGCGCTCATTTCAGACGCCTCCTGGCGCGTGCGCCTGGGTTGGCTCGGCTGGACGCTTCTCGTCCCGGCTGTGCTTGTCTTTATGCTAGGTTTCGCCACCCAGAGCGGCATCTCCGCATATTGGATCCGCTTCGGGTTGGATAGCGCGAACCTTTCAAACACCCCCCTCGGGCCAGAACTGGATGAGACTCTGCGCATCATCTCCATGGCCGCCCTCCCACGCGTGGCAAGCGCTTTTCAGATGGTAGGCGGCATCAGCGGCGCGCTGGCCATCACCCTCATCTTCTGGGGTATCGCCACCCCGCGGGTGAAACGCAAAGAACTCGAATAAACCGCACGGGCGGGTCAGTGACCCGCCCTTTTCATTAGTTTGACATCAAGTTTCGCTCTTTACCTGACAAAAGGTGACAAAAGGTGACAGTTTAGCAATTTTCCACTTGATTCGTTCCTCAAGAACGAACAGCACAACCCACATAAATTGTTACCCTATCAACAGGAAAATTTATCTACATGAATATCAAAAAATTTGATTAAGGTAAAAGGCCTGGCATGAAAAAGACCCTACAAAACCCATCAAGGATTTATTAAGCCGCTGGATAATGCAAGGGCCTGCCCTCAAGATATTACTTCTTCCCCTTCCAACACCCTCACCAGCACCCCCGCCGCACCCGCCGCCAATTCTGCACACGTCTCTTGATCCTTTTTCCCAATCCAGTGTTCATTCAGGTCCGCGCAGCGGATGTGCCCGAAGTGTTC
>CAZBCD010000112.1:5543-7518 GCA_964490205.1 uncultured Pelolinea sp.
GGAAGCGCGCCCGATATGCTGCTGCCAGGTCCATACAGCGGTCATCATTCGCTTGGGCATCCGTGCGCCCATACAGTGCGCTGATCACCATCAGGCCACCGGCGAGCGCCCCGCATAATTCCTCGTTCGTCCCACCGACGCCGCCCGCGAAGGCCGTGGAAAGGCGCAGCGCTTGCGGGTTGATCTCACCCAGGTAGTGCTCCCCCACTGCCAGCAGGATCCCTTCTGAGCAGTGCCAGCCCGCGTTAAGATACCCCCGTGCTTTTTCCATGATGGTCGTCTTTGTCTTTGTATCCATAAAGGTATTATATTGGAACCCTTTGTTATTTAAGGAGCACTTGCACGACACAGGAGTTGGTGTTAGACAGAAATGCCTCTTTTATGAAAATTATTTTTTAAACTGGTAATTCGCCTATTTAGAAAATTCAACCCGCCAGTCAGGGCCATAACCAAGCTTGTAGCGTTCGCTGAAACTTCCCTGGTTTACGGCCAAAGCTACCATCATCAACTCATTGTTGTAAATGATGGCTTCCCCTTTTTTGGCACAACCAAATGATTGGTCAAATAGTAATTTTTCAGAAAATACTACTGTCCCCACATGGCTGATGGTCAGATTCAAATGATCACCATAAACAAAGCCTGATTCCGAAAACAAAGACAGCGGGATATTGGTCCACATATTACCGAAATTTGGATCATTGATCTCGAAAATTCCGCTCACTTTACCGTGATCAAACTTTGGTTCCAGGATTGGTAAAGCGACAATTTCTTTCACGGGATAATCAGGGCCGACCTGTTTATAGGTGATGATTCCGCTGGCCAGTCTCGCGGCGCAATAACTAAAAAGATCCCTGCCGTGGAATATACTGACTCCCTCGGTGTCCTTCCCTTTCAGGCGGTTGATTGTTTGGTCAATCTCCCTGACAGCTGTGATACCGACAAAGTGTTTTAGGTGGGTTAGTGAACCATTATCCGGACTGACAACATAGTAGCCGTCTGCAGTTTTAGCCACGCAAGCCTTGCGAGGTGTGCCAACACCCGGGTCCACCACGGATACAAAGACGGTTCCACCCGGCCAAAATCGCATGGATTGGTACAGTCGGTAGGAGGCGCTCCAGATATCGAACTGCGGAATTTCATGGGTTCCGTCAATGATTTCTAATTCGTGATCCACGCTCTTGACAACGCCGTACATGGCACAAACAGCGCCTTCTTTGTAAGTGAAATCAGTTTGAAATACAAGTATGGGCTTCATGTTGTTGTTATTCTCCTATATAAATGGATTGTAAAAACGGCTTTTGTTAATAAAAATCGACACACAGATAGTGGCGATGAAAATCAGCGCGGAGATCATGAGGGCTGAATAATCCCGCCGGATTAATTTTTTTGACGTGTACCAGGTACGTGTTTTTTCCTTGGCAAAACCGCGCAGATCCATGGCGTTGCTGATTAGTTCAATTCTATCCAGGGAGGAAAAAATCAAAGGAATAATGATTAGTAAAGCGTTCTTGAAGCGGTCCTTGAACGGTGCTTTGTGGGACAGATCCAACCCGCGGGCTTGCTGGGCCTGACTTATATCGTGATAGTCCCTTTGGACATCCGGAAAATATCGCAGGGTCAGGGCAACCGCAAAAGCCGCTTTGTAATTGACACCGGTCCTATTCAGAGAGGAGGCAAATTCACTGGGGTTGGTTGTCAGCAGGAAAATCATGCCGAGGGGAATGACGGAGGCATATTTGAATAATTTTGTAACCTGGTAAAAAAGCTGTTCGTAAGTCAGTGTAAAGTTTCCAAATAAATGGGCAATTTCATGCCGTGTGCCGTAAATCTCTACGCCCAATTCTGGCGAAAAAAAGAAGGTTATGAAAGCATTGGTAACCAGAAAGACCAGGACATAAATTACCATCAGGCGAATTTGGGAAAATTTGATTTTTGAGATCATTAATTTTATTATTACAATCATCAACTAATTCTT
>CAZBCD010000113.1:0-7415 GCA_964490205.1 uncultured Pelolinea sp.
TGAGGAGATTTCACACATTTACGGGTGGTGCTAATTTTGGGGTTCAGCACCGGATCCTATATTTCCCATACAGTGGATCTCCGCAAGGACGGCTCTACCTTCTATGCCGAAGTTCATGGCTCAAGCTACACACTTGATGACGAGCAACTTCTTTTAGCTGTAATACGAGATATTACTGAACAGAAACAGTCTCAAGATCTAATACTCATGGAGAAGGAGAAAGCGCAAAAATACCTGGATATCGCTGAAGTAATCATGCTAGCGCTCAACAAGAAAGGCGAGATCACGCTCATCAATCAGAAAGGGAACCAGGTCCTGGGCTATGAGAAAGATGAACTAATAGGCAGGAATTGGTTTGATACATGCTTGGTAAAGCAAATGATAAAAGAACGCAAGCAGTTTTTCAGGAAATTAATGGCAGGAGAAACTGAGTTAGTTGAATTTTACGAAAATCCGGTACTGACCAAATCTGGAGAGGAAAAGATTGTTGCCTGGCATTCCACGATTGTACGGGATGAAAAAGGGCGCAGCATTGGAGCATTAAGCTCGGGTGAGGATATCACTGAGCGCAGGCAGGCTGAGCATTCATTACACCAATTTAAACATATAGTATCTAGTTCCACAGATATGCTGGCACTCTTGGATAAGCAGTTCAAATACCTTACTGTAAATATGGCATATAGTGAGGCGTTTAACCTAACTCCTGAACAGCTGATTGGGAATACGGTGGACGAGGTGTTTGGGGAAGAATTTTTCAATGCTGTTATCAAGCCTAACGCCGACCGTTGTTTGGGTGGTGAAGAAGTAAGCTATCAAGATTGGTTCGATTTTCCAACTCATGGACGACGGTATATGAACGTCACTTACTACCCATATTATGGTGAGGATAATAAGATCATGGGCTTCGTGGTGAACGGGCGAAATATCACCGAGCGTAAACGAGCACAGGCGGAGTTAATACGTAATGAAGCTCGCTATCATGGATTATTTGATAATTCTCCAATCCCGATCTGGGAGGAGGATTTTTCGGAAGTATATGAATATTTCGATGAATTAGAAAAAGATGGGATTATAGATTTCGAACAATATTGGGCTGAAAACCCTGATGAATTTTTCAAATGTGCAGGGATGATAAAGGTGATAGATGTCAACATCGCAGCGGTTCGTTTATTTAAGGCAAAATCAAAAGACGATCTAAAGAGGTCTATTGGGGATGTTTTCGCAGAAGAAACGCTGCCAATGTTTAAAAAATCACTTCTGGCTATTGCTTCACAAAAGAAGACATTTGAATCCGAAGTTGTCCTTCGTACTCTAAAAAATGAAAAAATCGAAGTTATGCTCAAGTGGTCAATATTAGGTGATAGAGTAATCGCTTCTACACAAGACATCACAGAACAAAAACAATCGCAAAATGTGCTGCGCATAGAGAAGGAGAAAGCCCAAAAATATCTTGATATCGCTGGCGTGATCATGTTAGCTCTAAATGAGAAGGGCGAAATCACCCTCATCAATCAAAAAGGAAACCGGGTCCTGAGTTATCAAGAGGGTGAACTAATCGGCAAGAGCTGGTTTGAAGCCTGCGTGCCAGAAAGAATTAGAAAAGAAATCAGGCAGGTTTTCAGGAAATTAATGGCTGGAGATATTGAACCAGTTGAATTTTACCAAAACCCAGTCCTGACCAAATCTGGAGAGGAAAGGATCATTGCCTGGCATAATATTATTTTGAGAAATGAAAAAGGACACAACATTGGAACACTAAGCTCTGGTGAAGACATCACTGAGCAGGTACGCGCTGAACAGCTGCTGAAGGCACTCAACCAGGCAGTGGTTACCATGGGGACAGCTCTGACACAGCGTGATATTTTCAAAGCGGTCGCAGAAGAGCTCAAACAGCTTGATATCACCTGTATACTTTTTCCGGTTGATGAGACTCAGGGCAAGCTGATCACAAAATATTTGGGCTACAATCCTGCAATCCTCAAAGCTGCTGAGAAGCTGGTGGGTATTAAACATGAGGATTTCTCCTTCCCGATTGATACTGTTGATTTGTATAGGGAAGTGGTCAGTGAGAAAAAGACACTCTTCACAGATAATCTAGGGCAGGCATTCCAGCAGATAATACCGAAACCTGCCAAGAAGCTTTTACCTAAAATAATAAATTTATTGCGTATCTGGAAAAGTATCCTAGCCCCGCTTATAGTTGAAGATCTGGTTATTGGTGTGTTCTCAGTACAGTCAGATAATTTGACTCGGAAAGATGTACCAGCTATCACTGCCTTTGCCAATGAGCTGGCTGGTGCCTGGAATAAAACCAAATTAGTTCAGGATTTGAGGAAAACGGTCGAAGGGACCATCCACACCATAGCGGCGACCGTTGAAGCGCGTGATCCCTACACTGCCGGTCACCAGACGCGGGTTGCTGACCTGGCCGTTTCCATTGCCACCGAGATGGACCTTTCTGATAATCAGATTGAGGGTATCCACATGACTGGAATTATTCACGATTTGGGAAAGATAAAGGTGCCAGCTGAAATTCTAAGCAAACCGGGAATAATTTCGGGACTTGAATACGATATGATCAAAATCCACCCCAAGGTTGGATTTGACCTGCTGAAAGATATTGAATTTCCCTGGCCGATTGCTGAGATGGTTCTGTAGCACCACGAGATGATGGATGGCACTGGTTATCCGCAGGGGCTCAAAGGGGATGAGATCCTTCTCGAAGCCAGGGTACTGGCTGTTGCAGATATAGTGGAGGCCATGTCCTCCCACCGCCCCTACCGCCCAGCGTTGGGTATCGAAAAAGCGCTTGATCAAATCATGCAGGATAAGGGTACCCTGTTAGACCCCAGGGTGGTCGACGCATGCTTGAAGATATTTAAAGAGGGATACAAATTGTTGGAGGAATAGAAGATATAACAATCTGATTAAGAGTCAGTTGCTCTTTTTACCAACCCTGTTTCATTTCAATCGCAATCGATTTGCGCCTGAATTAGGAATGGCGATTTTTAATAAAAGAAGTTTGATTACGAATTGGTAAGAACTCTTGTCATATTATTGACTCATATAATTTTCAAGTTTACAAACCTTAATCAAATAATAAGTAATCCTCACAGGGATATTCCGTCCCAGTTGGACTAATGATAATTTTTTGCCAGGCATCATCTTGAACTTGATAGCTTTTTAGGTTTTCCTGAACTTCATTTAATTCACGGGCCGCATTCCAATCCGATAAATGGAACGACTGCCAGGATGGTGGTTGAGAAGCATCATCTTCTTCAGATATTTCATAACATACCAAGGCAGCACCAATCCCGTCCCGAGTTTTTACAGGGAGATTCGATGAAGAATACATCTTTACTAATGTTGGAACCGCATCACTGGTGAGCGTTGATAGGTAATAGATATCCAGTTCCTTACCACGAACTGTCCTATTGATATTCCGTTTCACAATAAACGTATCGACGTTAAGCAGATTGAGAGATGCGGTGAATCCCATCAGAGTGAGTAAAGCAATATTAGCAAAGGCGCGCCGGTGTCCAAATACCTGTACTATTACTACAGCAGCTAATAGAATGCCCAGCCAGATCATAAAAACATGTGAATATGTGCGCAACCGTGAAAAACCATATGCTGACTCATAAAGGAAAAGCCGCTGAAATGAAGACACTAAAATAATTATTACTAATATAACCAATCCAATAAATAATCCAGTGAAAATCTTCTTCTTTTTATCCGTACCGCGCTTCGTGATTGTGCTTAAACTTTGCAAAAGTATCAGGCTGAAAACAGCAACAGCCACCAGCTCACCGAATCCGCGCCGTGCGTATTCGGAATATGTGAATCCTGCGAGGGTGATATTTGTTTGTCCAAAAAAGAAATACTGGAACTGTATAATCACAAAAGAACTAAAGAGGAGCAGCACACTTCCTAAGATGATTGATGCTTCTGTGAATCCCAGGAAAGGCGCCAGAACAGGTTTATCTATTCCGATCAGCTTTTCATTTTGGCTCCGGCTTTCAGCATGTTTAATAATTCCAACCAGGAAATAAGCGATGATCAGAATATATACTCCTCTGAAGATATATTCAACCAGTTTTTCAAGGTTCAGGTTGGTTAATAAATCATTCATCCTTTGGGCAAATACGAGGTCTGCCGAAGAAAAAAGAGCTGCAAAAACCAATAACACTGGTATCGCCATTAGTGAACCGCGTACGATCGGCCACACATTATTTTTATGCCTTCCTTTATTACTTGTTTCTTGCTGAGAATCTGTGTTTGTGATTTGGGCCCATGGAAGAGTCAGCATACTTCCAATTAAATGGTACATATTTGCTGCATAATCGCTCAAACTATACGACGTCCATAAGCCGCTTTGGTATGTCATTACTAGAACAGCTATTGAAAATAAGGTTAGTGAGTAATTCAGAAATAAGGTGAACGGTTCTCTGCGGATGAAAGTCATCACAGAAAAGAAAATGATTGGCACAAGCAGTAAAAGGCTCCTTCCAGCGGGTTGAAGTTTATTGGACCGCAGCATCAGGTAACCAGCCGCCAGGCATAATGTGATAAAAATGGCGAAAGAAATTCCCGGAGCTTTCTTCCAGAAAAGAACATCAAAAGCAATTCCAAGAAAGAGTGAAGTTAATAACAAATGCTTCTTCATTTTTATATACTCCTCAATAACCAACATTCTACAATCCTACCTAGAATATCTTTTAAAAACTATCAAATCATATCAGGTCATAATCAAAAATATCTATTTTGTCTCGAACTAAGAGGTTGATCCATAAACCCAAAAAGCCAGCAAGAATAAATGAAGATGCAGCTGATTAGAGAATCAGGAACACAATAATAGAAGAAAATAAGAATAAAACGAAGGAAAAACCGGGTAGATCGCTTTTCTTCTCCTCTCTATGAAAAAAGCGCTCCTGTCAGGAGCGCTTCTTTTCTGTTAGTATTTATTTCTGCTTACTAAACGCGAGCCCGTTCAATGGTCACATTCTGGTGTTCGCGGAATTTATACGAACCCGTTTGCCCCAGGACGCGTGAAACATAATCTTCCGGCACATCAACCATGGTATTCTGGTCGCGGATCACGATTTTGCCAATCACGTAACCAGGAATATCGGCCCGTGAAGCAATCGCCCCAACAACTTCGCTGGGACTGACCCCATGCATGCGGCCGTGACCAAGATTCAAGCGAACCATTCCTTTTTCATGCGAAACATTTGATTTACCGTTACCATTGCCATTGCCGCGGCGCTGTACTTGTTTGCGGTTGTTCTTGCCTTTTCCTTTACCCGAGGAAGATCTTCTTTTCCCATGTCTACTTCTTCGTTGTTCGAAGCGCACTTCGCCAATCTTCTCGATCGGACGCTGTTTTTCTTCTGCCCGCGCCAACTTGAGGGCAGCGGCTGCAACTTTTACAGGATCATGCCCGGCTGATACATACTTTTTCACAATTTCCTCTTCACGTTTGCAGCGGTCACGTTCTAACCAGACTTCCATCTTCTTAATCAGCTTTTGCTCACGGCGTTCGTTGATATCTTCTTTCGACGGCATTACGGCTTGTGGAACTTTCTGCTTGGCATATCCCTCGATTCTATTGAGGTTGCGTCTTTCGCCCGGGGTTACAAGGGAAATCGCGATTCCCTCTTTTCCTGCGCGCGCCGTCCGCCCAATTCGATGAACATAAAATTCAGGATCAGAAGGAAGATCGAAATTGAACACATGCGAAATATCATCAATATCCAAACCACGCGCTGCCACGTCAGTAGCAACTAAAACTTTTATCTGGCCGGTGCGAAAACGGTTCAGCACACGAATGCGGGCATCTTGTTCTAAATCACCATTCAAAGCTTCGGCAGGGTAACCGCGTTGTACCAATTCATTGGCCACGCGGCCTGAACTGGCACGCGTACGTGTAAAGACTAAGGTGGCGCCAACCTCTTCACTCTCGAACAGGCGGGTTAAGGAAGCCAGCTTGTCTTTTTCATTAACCAGGTAATAACGTTGCTCGATTGTCGCAACGGTTAAATGCTTGCGGTCGATCGTGATAGACTGAGGTTCGATCATGTAGTTGTCTGCCAGGCGCCGGATTCTCGTTGGAATTGTTGCCGAGAACAAAGTAGTCTGTCGTTTTGCAGGGGTTTCGCTCAGAATATTTTCAATATCCTCAATAAAGCCCATGCTGAGCATTTCATCAGCTTCATCTAAGATTACAGTGCGAACACTGCTGAGATCAAGGATACGCTGGCGCATCAGGTCCTGCAGGCGGCCGGGAGTTCCCACGATCACATCCACGCCTTTCTTGATACGGCGCTTGGAAGTACCGTAGTGCTGCCCGCCATAAACTGCCATGACTTCCACCTGAAGGGAACGACCGTATTGGCCAATTGCCTTCGCCACTTGAATGGCTAATTCGCGGGTTGGGGTTAGAACCAGGGTCTGCACACTGCGCAGGCTGCCGCCATAGATCAAGTCCTGCAGGATCGGCAGCGCAAAAGCAGCTGTTTTTCCAGAGCCGGTTTGGGATTGGGCTATTACATCTTTTCCATCCAGCATCAGCGGGATCACCTGGGCCTGGATATCTGTAGGTTCAGTATAGCCAAGTTCATCTACCGTCTGAACCAATTTAGGGTCCAGGTTTAATTGTGAAAATTCAGTTGTCATCAAAATCTCCTGTTGCGTTTTGATAACTCCTGAAGCGCACAACCATTGTGAATTGACTGCAGTTCTCACGAAATACGTCTTGGTTCTACCAGCCCCTTTCTTACTTCCTGGGGCAAGAAAAATGCTCGTCCAGATATTGACGAGCAACTATTTGGAATTTTCAAAACTTATGTTATTTATTTTTTTATTGGCTATATCCCAGCCAATCGCAGAATTATACCATAATTAAACACTTACCCTCACGATCTGAGATGATCTGTTTTACACCTATAGGAAAAGCGACTTGTTAGAACTTTTCCGGTAAATTTTACTGCTTAATCATCCGAAAAAACCAAATCTTTCAGCTTGTTTTTAGGAATTTCTATTATCTGCCATTGATCTCATGATCAATGATAATTCCATCCCAGATATATAGATCCAGTTTTACGCCAGCAAAGTCGGCTCAAAAATTTGTTGTTTTGTGACGTCTCCCGTTCCAATGATGGTCACCGGCGCTTCGATGGGCAGCTAACCCACACCACCAAACGTACCGTACCCAACGCCTGGCTCGTTGTGGATGCTGTTCACTTCAAAGGTGCAGTTGGGGTTGCATCTGGGGTTTCATCGTCACCGTTGCAGCCTATCAGGGAAAAATATAAACAGAATAATAGTATCCAATAAATAACCTTGATTTTTTCATTGCTCCTTCTCCCTTGAATTCAACTAGCAAGTGCAACTTTGAAAGCGTAAGAGAGGTAAGC
>CAZBCD010000114.1:0-7385 GCA_964490205.1 uncultured Pelolinea sp.
CGCCCGACGCTTTTCGCACCTGACATCTTTTCCGCACCTTATCTGTCAGGTGCGTTCACATGCATATCCATTGGGGATCGACGTTGGTTGTGGAGGAGGCTGCTGACCCGAACCACTCCCGCTACCACCACTGCCTGAATTTCCACCAGAAGAATTCCTTATTGTTCTTCCCTCAAGTATGATTCCTTTTTCATTGCATCCAAAAACACACACCACCTTGAATCCAGCTTGATCACTATACGGCACATAGCATCCCCATTGGTCATTTTCAATCTTCACGAATTCAAGTTGAAGAGCATCAGGGAAATATTCTTGGATTATTTCATCAAATAACGTTACTGGTTTAAGGTCACAATTCTCTTCATCAATATATACTTCGACTACTGAGGTTTGATCAATGGGTAGTCATATTTCTTCCATGTAATCAACAATATACCAATCAGGATACTCCTCACTCAAGGGTTGAAGACCACATTCTAAATCACCAATCTTCACGATCCAGCTAGAAACATCTAATGCATGAGTTGGTGTTAGTTCAATCGTTTTATCCTCAGTAATTATGGATTCTTCAGCAACAACTTCTTCTGTCGGTTCAGACGTATCTTCAACTATTGCTTCACCTTCAAACACTGGTGTGCAAGCTGCACTGAAAGTTCTTATCAGTAAAGTAAGGATTAATAGTTGTTTAAAATCTTTCATTTTCCTATTCTTATTTTCATAAAGAAACCTAGTTTATTGGTTCAATAGATAAATCACTGAACGAAGGGCATGAGCCAGGGCTTCCGCATTTTGTCATCAGAACAATACCGCCACTCTCATAGCCAGCCATGGAAAACTGGTCAATCTTGGCACCATCCACTCTGGCAATAAAAGTGTTTCCGATCACTTCAATTTCCAACGTAACATTTGTATCTCCAAAATCTTTATTCACGCCAGTGATCGGGTCAAGGTAAAACGAGAAATCACTCAAACTCTCAGTGTATGACCATTTAAAACGACCATTGCTATCCATGTAGAAGATAATATTCTGATCTCTATTAGATCCATATCGGACGATGACACCGAATTGTCCTTGACTAGCAGCCCACATGTGAGGAGTATGTACCTTTACCCTCAACTTGTAATCCGTCAACGTAGGATCATCAAGCACGATTGATCCAGTTTTATCATCTTTTTCATTGATAGAAATTGTTGCACCACTCTCAGTAACAAACCAATTCCCAACTGCCACACTCCATGGTGAACTAATTCCATTTGAAAAATCATCGTAGAAAGGTAAACTCACTATTGGAGATGGTATCTTCGTTGGTGCTGTTGTGCTTGTTGGCACGACAACCGTATTTGTTGGTCTTGCAGTTAGTTCAGGCGGCCTTGGTGTATTTGTAGGAATGACCTGCGCTAGCGGTTCTTGTTCTTGCTCCTGAACTGGTGCAGCTTGAATCTGTAACGATCCAATAAAGTCAGTTACAAATTCATAGAGTTTGAATCCGCCAAAAGCCAAAAGGGAAATGATGATTAAAGCCAGGATCCATTTCCAACCATTCCTGCGTCGCCTTTTCTTTTTTGGTTGTACAGGAAGAATCACGTCAATGACTTCTGGTTCAACAATGACTAACGCTCGCTCATCCTGTTCAACAATCTTGATCACTTCTTCAGGTGCTGGTTCGGGTTCAACAGGTTCATCACCAGTGGTTTCAAAAAAACCTGATTTTAATGCTGGACAATAAGTTTCAAACAACGCTTTACTACGTAATGTACCTGTGATGTAAATCAATCCCAATTTTTCATAGATATTGGCCATGTGAGCTTTGACAGCACCTTCTGTAATAAATAATTCCTTGCCAATATCTTTATAGGGTAATCCTTCACAAACCAACCTCAATACTTCCCTTTGCCGTTCAGTCAAGCTTTGAAGCTGTGCAAGTACATCTCGCTCCGTCATCATCCCTCCTCAAAGAATTTTAAAAGTTGAACCTTAGTTTATGCCTAAACCATACCCAGGATTATTATATTTTTGCATTGACTTTGATATTGTTTGGGTGCAACTACGGCCGTTAGGTTTATTTTATATCAAAGTTAGAGTCTAAAAGCGAAAGGAGTTCACATGGAAAACCACAACCGTTACGAAAATCTCAATTTCAGGAGATGGGTGAACCGCTGGAACAGGCACTTTATCACGTTCATCATCTCGATTCTCGGATACCTGATCCTGATGTGGATATTGCCAAATAGTGCCCTTGTAACCATCTTGCTATTCCTAGTGCCGGTGTTAATCTGGGTCGCAAGCTATGGTTGGCGTACTGCGTTGACTCAGGTAATTCGTTACTTACAACGGTTTCAAATCAACTGAAAGGAGTTCAAAATGAAAAGACGAACAAACACCCAAGTTATTTTAAGAACCTCAGGAGATTGCATTTCACAGAGCCAGGCGCAGCAATTTTTGGCACTGGGTGATCTAATGGGGTGGCATCCGCAATTGATCGGTAAAGCGCCTATGCTTGAAAAACCGATACGACTTCAGGATTGGATGCTGGTGCCTGCGCAAGAGGACACTACTGAAATTCCGCAGCGAACGCTGAAGCGAATTCAGACCATTTATTTTCAGGGATTGCGTCCGCAGGGATTCGTTGTGGTGCACGAAGCACCCATGCAATTAGCTGCACCAAAACCAGAGCCGACTCCTAAACCTGAATTTCAAAGAACGTCTTTTGATTTCTCCAAGGGAGTCGAAATCTTCGTCAGGGTTCTTGGAACTCTGCTTATGGGAACAGCACTCCTCCCACTTGGACTCTTGATGGTGCTTGATCCAATCATGGTTGCCGTCACCGAAGATGGATACTGGATAGAGATAGACCGCTGGCAAGCATGAGGTAAAGATCATGAGAACCATCTTCTCAATTTGCCTCCTTGGCGCCAGCATGTTCTTCATCGCCTTTGCGTTGATCGTCCGCAGCATACCGGCATTTGTTGAATTGCTTGCAAGCGCCATCCGTTTCTTGCTCAAGTGGTCCTATTTGGCTTACAAGCAGCTTCTCACGCGGTTGGATCTGTTTGTTCAACAGAACACTGGGATCAACATCCTTGAAGCACCCGGGCGAATCATCATCTGCTGCTTATTATCATTGGCTGTTGGATGCCTGGCCTTTTTAATCTTTGGCATCCGATTATCAGTAATTGCAGCTTTGATATTTGGATTACACGGTGCCGCAGTTTCATTGTTATGGACTGATTTCTTTGAGCCGCAGGGGCTTCATATTGGAGAGAAGCTCTCATGAATATGCGCCGATTTGTACAGCCAGATTCCAATAACTCGGTGATGAGAAGGTCTCAACGCGAAACCAGCGTTTACATCATCGGTCAGCCGGGAACTGGCAAATCCCGCCTGATCGAATCCTGGTTCATGCAGGATGTGCTGGCAGGAAATGGGGTCGGCATTATAGATCCCCATGGAGATTTATTCAATCATCTGGTTGCAAGAATCGCACTATATCCGGATGTTTGGAAGCGCGTCATCATTATCAATCCATGCGATCAGAAATGGGCAGTATCAATTAACCCGCTGGTATCCGTAAATAACAACTCTGCAATCCGAATGGCCTGGTTCCTAACAGACATCATCCTGAAGATCTGGTCAATCAAGATGGCAAGCGCACCACGCATGTCATGGCTGATGGGCAACACTTTCGCTGCGTTGGCAGAATTGCGAATGCCCCTCACCGCATTACCCAGATTCTTGCTTGATGCGGATTACCGGTCAGGCCATATCCCCAGGATCAAGAACAACGAGATACGCGCCTATTTTGAATTTGAATTTCCCACCTCAATCGGTGGCGTCAAACAATGGGTGGCGCCGCTGCTGAACAAGATCGGTGGCTTTCTTTACGATCCGGATATTCGAACTTTATTGGACGGCAACATTAGTCTTGATTTTCGGCAGGTCATTGATGATAACTGTATCCTGCTTGTTAACATTCCAAAAGGCATCCTTGGAGAAAATGCCAGTGCGCTGCTTGGTGCGTTCATCGTGGCGCAGCTGCAGAAAGCAGCACTTAGTCGTGCACAAAGCAGTTACCGAACTCCATTCTATCTTTATCTGGATGAATTCCAGAACTATACGACAGAAAATATCAGGGATATTCTCTCCGAAGCCAGAAAGTACGAACTATCGCTTATCCTGGCTAATCAATACCTCAGCCAATTAACAACCGAAATACGTGAAGCAGTCCTGAATACTGCCGGGACGCTGGTCTCCTTTCGGATCGGTTACAACGATGCCAGCAAGATGGCGCGTCATATCTTCCCCTCTAGTGATTTCTTTAGCCGAAAGAAAATCGCCTTCAACATCCGCGGTTCAAATCTCATTCCTCATCTGTCAATCCGGGAGGAGAAAGTAGATGCTAATTGGGAAAAGTGCGCGCAAACACTGGCAGCCCTTCCAAAACGCAAGTTCTGGATTCGTTACCGGGCTATCAACCACCCGGAACGCTACCGATCATTGAATATGCCAGATCCGATCATGAATGACGAAATGGAGTACAAGATTTCAGCCCTTGTGGAGACATCCGGGATTCGCTATGCTAACTTGAAAAATAAAAATGGGCAGGGGGATGAAAACGATTACCAACCACTCGCCATGGATAGTAAATCTGGTGACAACCCATTATGGAGCATATAGGCATATGCAAAAGCAATCAAGTACGTCAAAAAATAATCGGCAGGGATCGGAAATGCGGTTCCAGGATAGGGATGCACTAATCCTACAAGCCATTCAAGAAATAGGCGGGGTCATTGCAAAACGCCAGCTAAAGACTCTGTTCTGGAAAGATAAGACACCCAGAGCCATGGAGAAGCGACTAGCAAAATTGCGGTCAGCAGCATATATTACCTGGCCATCTAAAAAGCAGCGTCAGTTATACCCAGTTCCAGAGCCAGTCATCTGGTTGGACTGGAAAGGAATCAGTTATCTGGCATCTCGATCAGGAATTCACTTTAATTCACCCAAGAAGATTAATGAGAATCAGATGCGAACATTGCAGAACAACCTACGGGCACAAGGATTGACCTGGCTGCGGGAGCCGCGCTGGAGCCAGTTGGCGCATGACCTGATCGCGATTGATATCCGCCTACGATTTCAGCATTACTGCGATTTAATAGATCAAATCACCCTTGAGAAATGGATCAATGAAAGTACCTTCCGATCTGACATGGACAGGGTGCAAATCCGATACAAAAGCAGGCAGGGAAAAATGATAAGTAGGAAGAAAGGAGTATGCCCGGACGGGATATTGGCATTGGTTGATGAGAAATTGAAAAGCTTGCAGCAACCATTCCGTGCCAGATTTCTCCTTGAGGTTGATATGGCAACTCATGATAACACCAGCTTTGGATTGGAAAAATCGTTGGCCGGTGCTGCATACATAAAAAGCAAATCATATCGAGAACGGTTCGGGAATAATGCCGGGCGCTGGATCATCATCACCACCGGTGAAACACGCATGAACAACCTCAAAGAACAGACCAGCGAATATGCAAAAAAGAATGCGGATTTGTTTCTGTTCACAACCTTCAATGAATTTTTTGCCGCGAATGTACTCAAGGATAGGATTTGGAGAAAATGTGGATCGGATCAGAAAGTTACATTATTTGAAGAGTAAAGGTAGATAAGAATGATACCAGTGGAGCGTAGTCCTCAGGTAAGTGATCTGATAAATGCAAGAAAGGCATTTGCACATACTCCAAGTAATTCATTGGAAAATACTGATTATTTGCATAGCATGCTGATCAGCGGCGAAAGCCTAAAGGAAAGTTTTGAGTCATTTATTTTTGACCGCCAAGCTCAGAATTTGGCTGCTGGGACAATTAAATTCTATAAAGTAAAGATGAAGTTATTCTTCCAATATCTTGAGAAAATTGGAATCACCAGAATCACGGAAATCACTTCTCAGATCTTACGTGAATATCTGATCTATCTGGAAGAAACACATCATAATCCCGGAGGTATCCATGCGGCTTTTCGAGCCATAAAAACCTTTCTCAACTGGTGGGAAAATGAATTCGAACCAGACCAATGGAGAAATCCAATAAGGAAGGTCAGACCCCCAAAGGTCCCAGTTGAAATCCTGGAACCCGTCCCAGCAGAAGATGTTTTGGCTTTATTGATCGTATGTGACACAGAAAGTATTTTAGGTCTTCGGGATTGCGCCATCATCCTGACCCTGATGGATACCGGGGTCAGAGCTACAGAACTATTGTCAATTTCTTTGCACGATTTAGATCTGCGAAATGGAAAGATCATTATTAAAAAAGGAAAGGGCAGCAAGTTTCGGATGGTATTTATTTCAAAAAAGACCCAAAAAGCGATTCATGCTTACTTATCGAAAAGGACGGATTTCACACCATATCTCTGGATTACCAAGACTAAAACACAATTGCAGTATTCAGGACTTCGCCAAATCATCCGGAGAAGATCGCAAGATGCGAAGATTGAAACACCTTCATTACATAGCTTTCGTCGGCACTTCGCGCTTCAGATGCTGCGCAGCGGAGTTGACATCTTTGCGCTTCAGAAACTCATGGGGCACTCTGACATCCAAATATTGCGCAGGTATCTCCAACAGACGGAGGAGGACATTCAATCAGCGCATAAACTTGGAGGTCCAGTTAACAATTTACTTGGGGGCTAATTAGCAAAATAGAGATTTGAAATTTTTTATCATACTTTATCAAGCTTGAATATATAAATCATACAGACTTTGCAGCATTAATATATCAATCTAAAATAATTTTTCGCAATATCAGAATACAGATCCACCTCTTTGCTATATTTATTTTTCTTCTGTTTTTTTTGATAAGTGAAATCATCTCCCCATATATATTCCATAGATAAAACAATTCTTTCCAACAAATCAAATGAGTATTTAGTAATAGTCTGAGAAAACGCAAAAGGTTCAATAAGAAGGCTATGGATATTTCTCATTGGGTTTTGATTTATCTTTCTTTTGTACTTATAGTCCTCTATTCCAAATTCACCATTATTAGATATATTGTTTGCTAAGGAAATAATTTCTTCTCCGCGCTCTTCATATGGCAATTCAATATTTGTGACTTGTTCTTCTGAATGAAAATCTGATTTGGTATATTTTTCATACGAAGGGTTGTGAATATTATTTCTGAAAATATAAAGAAGTCTTAAGATAGAATCATTATTTATTTCTTTTAATACTTCACAAAGGTGAACACCTTTTTGTGCTTTTTGCAATTTTTCGATAAACGGTTTGTAAGATCTACCTCTAGGATTAAAACTAAGGTTATTAGTAATATTTAGATGATACATAATATTTATTACTTGCTGGAGAAGTTCAAAAGCACTCACGAGTAAAAGCATT
>CAZBCD010000115.1:0-7336 GCA_964490205.1 uncultured Pelolinea sp.
CCTTATTCCTCCCAACCCGACCTCTTATTTGATGAAGCTGCGCAAGTCCAAAATAATTTGCGCTTTCTATAAGCACAATAGTAGCTCCTGGTATATCTACACCAACCTCAATTACTGTTGTTGAAATAAGAGCATCATATTTATGATTCCTAAATTCATCCATAATGCGATCTTTTTCTGATTGTTTTAATTTTCCATGCATTAACCCTATCTTAAAATCGGGGAATATTCTTTTTTGAATTCGATGATATTCCTTCACTGCTGATTTGTATATCTCATCTTCTTCATCAGAATCAATCATCGGATAAACAATAAAAGCCTGAAAACCGTTCCTAATCTGTTCTTTTATCAAACCATATGCTTTTTTTCTTTCGGATTGACTAAATAACAACGTTTTTACGGGCTTTCTACCAGGGGGCATTTCATCGATAGTTGTTACATCCAGGTCTCCGTAAACTGTAAGGGCTAATGACCGAGGAATAGGAGTAGCTGTCATCACAAGAAGGTGTAAATTATCCCCCTTTGATCTTAGAGTCTTCCGCTGATTTACGCCAAATCTATGCTGCTCATCAATAACTGCGAGTTGTAGATCGCGGAATTCAACTGAATCTTCAAGTAAGGCGTGGGTACCGATTACGCATTTTATTTTTCCAGTCTTTAATTCTCGCAGGATGTATTCTTTTTCCTTATTGGGAGTTTGACCAATTAATAATGCAATTTCATCACTTGAAATCGAACCAGAATCAATCAATAATTCTGACAATGTATTGAAATGTTGTTCAACAAGAATGCTCGTCGGTGCTAAAAAAGCAGCTTGTGATCCATTACCAATAACGCTTTCAATCGCGAATTTGGCAACAACTGTTTTACCTGAGCCCACATCTCCCTGAAGCAGCCGATGCATTGGTCTTCCTATTATGAGATCATTTTCAATATCCTCAATCGCATTTACTTGTGCTGAGGTTAGAACATAAGGGAGACGTTTGATACGATTATTTATCAATTCTTTAGGAAGAGAGAAAGTTCGAGCATGATTTGCCTGCAACTTCTCTTTTTGAAGAAGAACACCTAACTGTAAAAAAAATATTTCTTCAAAAGCAAATCTGTTTTGTGAAGATTTTAAGGAATTTTCAGATTCCGGGAAATGTATTTGTGCAATTGCATCGGAAACAGTTGGGAAATTCTCATTTTCAATTATTTGATTAGGGAAAAATTCCTTTAATTTGATTGACCAAAAATCCAGGTTTTTCTTAATGATGTTCCTGATTTGCCGCTGGGTGATTCCAGACGTAGCTGGATAAATGGGAACTATTCTGTTTGTATGAATTTGCTCTCTATCTAAAGGTTCCCATTCGGGATTATTCATTACAAAACGCCCAAGATACATATCAACTTTACCAGAAACAACAATTGACTTACCATCCAGTAGTTGTGATGCGATATAAGGTTGGTTAAACCACGTTAATCTTAAAGATCCGGTACTATCAGTTAATGAAGTTTCTGAGATTTTTAAATTCCCTCTTTTCGACTTTCGTGTATGAATTATCCCCTTGACTACTCCTGCAACTGTTAATTCTTCGCCATAATCAATGCTGCTTATCGTTTTTAATTTGCTGAAATCTTGATAGCGCCGTGGATAATATCGAAGCAAATCATAAATATTCTTAATGCCCAATTTTTCAAAATACTTGTAGTTCTTATCACCAATACCCTTAATTGAGCGTATATCTGCGTATATTGCGGGATCCTGCGTCCTGCGAAAAGCATCAGATTTTTTATTAGAATTACATATAACTGATAAGACATCCTGAAGGCTATTTTTACTACCAGTTTTGGGATCTTCTGAGAGCCAATCTAATATAATATCTATAGATTTTTCACGATCTTGATATGGGAGAGCAGCATAAGATTTGAAGTAATTAATTAGAGGGGTAATAATATCCCCGTGTATATTATTTTGCTCTCCTTGTTTTTCGATAAAACCAATAAATTTGCCTAACCCACCTGAAACTGCTGAATTATGAAAACCTTTATCTTTTTCTAAAGATAGAACTAATTTAATCTTGCTATAGAAATCAAGCATATTGGATATTGTACTTGATTCGTTTTTGTAGATAAAAGATTAGAGCTTTAAGTGCGAAAAGAATTGAAACATTATTCAATAGAGAGAATAAATTGATAATGTGGCTGTCCTCCGGAATGAATTTCCAGTTCATGATCGGGATATTCACTCTCGATTTGTTGGGCGAACTTGTCAACCATTTCACCTTCCACATTGTTTCCATAGAAAATAGTGATATGTTCTCTTTCTTCCGTTTTAGCAATTTTTAATAATTCTGAACATGACTTATATATAGATCGCGAAGAATGCACCAATTTCCCATTTAATAATGAAATCACTTCCCCTTTTTTAACATTCACCCCATTTATCTCAATTGACCGTGTTGCTGTTGTAATCTCACCTGTTTCTACTTCAGTTATAGCTTCATTCATTTCTTCCACAATATCATCAAATTCGCCACTAGGGTCCAATCTAAAGCAGGAAACCATACCTTGGGGGATACTTGAGGAAGGAATTACAGCAACATTCTTATTAGAGAGTTTCTTTGCCGCTTCGGATGCCATAATAATATTTTTATTATTCGGTAAAATTATGATTTTATCTGTTGGTAAATCTTTAAATGCTTCATATATATCATTTGTACTGGGATTCATCGACTGTCCACCGCTGACTATCCTCGCAGCGCCTAGGCTTTGGAAAATTTTTGATATTCCAATTCCTGGAGAAATTGTAATTACAGCAATCTGACCCTTCTCAATCTCATTGGAAAAATCATTCTCACTTCCGGATTGTCCCATTTGTTCAAGAAGATTCTCGATAAATACTTTCTTGACAACTCCAAAATTCCCTACCATTTCAATGGGTTCATATTTTTTATCGGTCGCAACATGAATGTGCATCCTGTAAATATCATCCCCTTCGCCAACCTGTATAGAAGTTCCGATATCCGTCAAGCGATCATAAAATTCTTTTAATTCAAAATCAACATTGGGTTTGAAATCAACCACAACTTCAAAATCCTGGCCAGGTTCAATTGCATCGTGCATTTTATTATTACTGACCTGATCTAAACTAACCACAACGTTTTCTGGAGTAACCTCTCCAACATCAACTGGCTGATTCGTGGCATACCGATACATGCCTTCTAAAATTATCAATAACCCTTTTCCGCCAGAATCAACAACACCAGCTTGTTTAAGGATCGGCAGTAAATTGGGTGTGTTTTTCACTGACTGCTCTGCCGCAATTATTACACCTTCCAGGATTTCAAGAAGGTTCTCATTGGCCTCGGAAAGATCTTCTGAAGCTGAGGCAATATCTTTCGATACTGTTAAAATAGTGCCCTCGACAGGCTTGACCACGCCCTTATACGCAGTATTTCGGCTTTCTGCAAATGCTTGGTTCAGAAGAACTGCATCCATATCTTGTTTTTGATCCAATACACGAGCAAAACCACGTATGAGTTGGGATAAAATGACACCAGAATTACCTCTTGCGCCCATTAAAGCACCCTGTGCAATTTGTTGGATAACCTTGCCGATATTTTCTTCATCCGAATCAGCAATTTCCTGATACGCAGATTGCATTGTAAGAACCATATTCGTGCCCGTATCGCCATCAGGAACGGGAAATACGTTCATTGCGTTAATAACAGCTTGGTGACATTTAAGCCAGGATAAAGAAGCTTTAAATAATTCTTTAAAATCTTTACCATTAATAGTGGTTATATTTTCATGATTTATTTGATCAGCAGATTCTTTTTTCTGCGATGTTTTTGCCTTTAACAATTACCTCATTTATAAAAATAATAATAAAAATATTTAATCCGTATCGCTTATCCTCAATCCCCGTACATGAATATTTACTTCACTTACGGGTACACCAACAAGTTTTTCAACATTGAACTTAACACTATTAGCGGCGCTTTTTGTGACTGAGGAGATTCTTGTTCCATATTCAACAATAACGAACAAATCTAAAACCAAAAAACCGTTCTCATAATTTATCACAACACCTGATTGTTTATCTTTTGAAAAAAAGCTGGAGATTCCCCTCGTGAAATTCTCATTTGCCAATCCAACAACTCCATAGGACTCTAATGCGGATTGATATGCTATTGTTGCAATAGCATGGTGACTAATAGATATATTTCCGTATTTTGATTTTTTCTTATTCATAGTTGCATTACCTTTTTAAATAAACAGTTTTGCTTGTCTTTAGTTACGTGTTATGGTAAACTAGTTTCTTGTTCTTATCAAGGAATAAATTGTAGTTGGAAAGGATTGTCAAATGGCAAAGTGTGAAAAGTGCGGAAAAACAACTACATTTGGGCATAACCGAAGTTTCTCAATGCGAGCAACAAATAGAAAATTCAAAGCTAATCTTCAAAAAATCACGGTTTATGAAAATGGGAAAAAAGTGAGCAAGGTACTTTGCACCAAATGTATTAAAAGCCTTTCGAAAATCAGGTAAAGTAAATTACAGAAAGAAAACGGTGGCTGACGCCGTTTTTTTTATTTAAGAATTTTTAAGTAGCCTAACAGCTTCTTTTATACCTTTAGGATTTTTAAAAATATAAGATCCAGCAACGAAAATATTAGCTCCGGAAATTTTTACATCCTTAGCAGTCTCTTCATTTAGACCGCCATCCACTTCAATTGGTATTGGTAGATTTCTTTTATTTAACTCGTTTGATAGCCTTTTTATTTTTATGAGTGTTTCTGGTAAAAATCCCTGTCCGCCAAAACCGGGATTTACAGACATCACTAATACATAATCAACGATGTGTAAGACAGAAAAAATTGATTCAATAGGAGTTCCCGGATTTACAACGATACCGCCATGTTTACCATTCGACGAAATACCTTGAAGAGTTCGATGAATATTGGGATTATTTTCAATATGAACACTAATATAATCCGCGCCGGAATCTGAAAAATCCTTAATATACTTATCGGGATCACTTATCATCAGATGTACATCTAGGGGAAGATCGGTTATTTTGTTGCAAATCGATACAATGTGTGGGCCAAATGATATATTGGGTACAAAATGACCGTCCATGATATCGAGATGGATCCAATCAACTCCCGCTTCTTCAGCTTTTTTAATTTCACTTTCTAGATTGCTAAAATCAGAATTTAATATGGATGCAGAAATAATGGGTTTCATAGATATCACCTGCTTACTGAATAATAAACAAACAACCAAAATGGAATTAAACCACCAATCATAATTACCGCGAGGAAACTAAGTATTACTGTTGGCCAATCAATTAGCTTAGTTTTTTCATTTGAAAACTTATCGCTTGATTCCTTTTGATAATCCAACTCATTAAGAACTTCTTTATTAGCAGAACCAATCTTACTTATATTATTGGAGATTGAATTTAGTTCATTGAATATTTCACTTCCGTTTGAAAATCGTTTTTTCGGATCTTTTTCAAGAGCTTTGGTAATTATTTTCTCTAAATAATTGGGGATTGCGGGATTAATTATTTGAGGAGAAATGAAATTCTCCGACTGATGCTTTTCTAATAGAATGAGTGCCTCATCATCCTCAAATGGAAGATTCCCTGTGAATACTTCATATAAAATGACACCGAGTGAATAGACATCTGAAGCTGGCGATGGGGGTTTACCACCAGCTTGTTCAGGCGAGATATAAAAAGGTGATCCCCAAACTTCACTGTGTTTTTCATTTCTGGAAATTGTTTCTAAAGCACGAGATATACCGAAATCAGTGATTTTTAGAGTACCCTTATCGGAAACAAGCATATTTTGAGGTTTTATATCGCAGTGGATAATACCCTGCTGATGGGCATAAGCTAATCCGCTGCTTGCTTGTTTTAATAGAAGAAATCCATCGTATATGGTGGAGATTTTTTTATTAACAATCAAATCTTTTAAATGACTACCACTGACTAGTTCCATTACAATGAATAAGCGTTTGCTATCTAATCCAAAATCATAGGCTGTAACAATATTTGGGTGGGTTAGCTTGGCAGAAGCTTTTGCTTCAGCTCTAAATCTATTTCGAAAGATCTGGTCATCTGAAAGGTCTCTTTTTAGAACCTTCAACGCAACATGGCGCTCTAATACCAAATCTTTTCCTCGATAAACAACAGACATCCCACCATTTGCAATTGTGTTGAGAATTTGATACCGTTTATTAATAATTGGAACCGCGGATGTCATTTCATCCATAAATTTGATTATATCATTACGCTTTATTGCATATAATCTTATTATGAAAATATCGAGACATGTATTTGTTGCAGCAATAATTATCAGTCTGATATTTGTTTTTCTCTTTTTTATATATCAAGTACTCTTAGCCAGATCAAAAATTAGTCTAAAAGATACCAGCACGATTATGATAACCCCTTATTTAGGAGATTGGGAGTCAATTAGATCATGCAATGATTTACCTCAAGCATCTCAAACCCCAAATTTGCCAGGTGTTTTTTCTGTTGGTATGTATGTACAAATTTCCAAAACAGGGGGAGATGGATTAAGGATTAGATCTATCGCTGGATTCGACGGGATTCCCATGTATTTAGGATCAGAAGGAGAGAGGTTTGAAATTGTTGAAGGCCCTAAAATAAATGAGGGCAAAATATGGTGGAAAATTGTATCAATTAACAATCCTCAAAAAATCGGTTGGGCCGTACAGGATTATTTTATGCAATAATAGATAAATAATTGAAAGAGGGCTGCATGGAAATAAATAAATTACTAAAATTGAGAGAAAGATTATTTAAGAATTTATCCAAGGTAATAATTGGCAAATCCGATGTAATTGATTTTGTAATAATGGCAATAATTTGTAAGGGGCATATTCTAATTGAAGATATTCCTGGCACTGGCAAAACTATGCTTGCAAAGAGTTTAGCTCTTTCAATAGATTCGAAATTTAGCCGCATCCAGTTTACACCAGATATGCTCCCCAGTGATGTAACAGGCGTCTCATTTTATAACCAGGTAAATCAAAAGCTTGAATTTAGAAAAGGTCCCTTATTCGCGAATATTGTTCTTGCTGATGAAATCAACCGTGCCACACCTAAAACACAATCTGCATTATTAGAAGGGATGGAAGAAAGACAAATTACTGTTGATGGATTCACCCATAAATTACCCGATGTTTTTTTGGTTATTGCAACGCAAAATCCAATTGATTATGAAGGTACTTTCCAGCTCCCTGAATCACAATTAGATAGGTTGAGGGTGTTGAAAAACAAATGACAAAATTGACAAGATAAAGGAACTTTAATAC
>CAZBCD010000116.1:0-7326 GCA_964490205.1 uncultured Pelolinea sp.
TCAATCAAAATCTCTTTCTCTAAATTTAGATGGCGTAAGGAAAGAGATTTTGGATTTATCAAATCAATATCATATACAAGTTGACCCAGATGCCTATATATGGCAGCTCTCAGTCGGAGAGCAGCAAAGAGTCGAAATTATTAAACTGCTATATCGAGGAGCAGATGTTCTAATTCTGGATGAACCTACTGCTGTACTTACGCCAAATGAAGCAATAGAACTAGCATCCGTTCTGCGGCAAATGGCAAATGATGGAAAAGCAATCATAATAATCACCCACAAATTGAATGAAGTAATGTCTTTCTCAGATCGAGTCACCATCCTAAGAGCGGGTCGAGTGATAGATTCATTGCTTACAGAAAAAACCTCAAAAGAAGATCTAGCACGCAAAATGGTAGGCCGAAAAGTGTTATTTCATTTAGAAAAACCTGAATGCACCCCAGGGCTCGCTGCCCTTGAATTAGAAAATGTCGATACTCTAAACGATAGAGGGTTACCCGCACTAAGGTCTATTTCATTAAATATCTGCTCCGGAGAAATATTAGGTGTGGCCGGGGTTGCTGGAAACGGGCAGCGTGAACTCGCTGAGGTAATATCAGGGCTTCGTTCAGTTACAAATGGAAGAATCCTTGTCAATGGACAAAACATAACTAACTGTACACCCCTTAAAGCAATTACGGCTGGAATAAGCCATATCCCGGGTGATCGAATAGGTGTGGGTCTGGCTGCCAACCTTCCGGTTTCAGACAATCTGACGATGAAAGCATATCGGCAACCTCCGATCACTCGAGGATTTTTCTTGGATCATAAAAAATTACAGGGATTTGCTAAGAATTTAATAAGAACCTTTTCAATTACGCCTCCTCTCCCTGAAACACCCGCCAGGCTGCTCTCTGGTGGAAACCAACAACGCTTAGTTCTCGCTCGAGAAATCACGGCAAATCAGGGAGTAATTATCGCTGTCCATCCCAGCCGCGGCTTAGATGTTGGGGCTACCGAATCAATTCGGCGCACATTGCTGGAGCAGCGGGAACACGGAACTTCAATATTATTGATTTCCGAGGATCTTGAAGAAATCATGCAAATTTCCGATCGGGTCCTCGTTCTTTTTAACGGTCAAATTATGGGTAGCGCAGGAATCACTGAAATATCATTTGAAGAAATTGGTTTAATGATGGCTGGCCATCCATTAAATAAATACAACCACGAAACACAACTCGATGGATATAAAACATGAGAATATCATTCGAAAAACGCTTAGAGCGATCCCATCTATCTTTAATTTTAGTGCCAATTATTTCTTTCATGCTCGCCTTATTTTTTGGAGCCATAATTCTGCTCGCATTTGGAATAAATCCTCTTCAAGCTTATGCTGTAATGATAAAAGGGTCATTTGGGAGCGGCTACGCGCTCAGTGAAACATTAGTTAAAGCAATTCCATTAATGCTCACCGGATTAGGTGTTTCAATTTCATTCCGGATGCTTTTTTGGAACATCGGCGCAGAAGGCCAATTAGCCATGGGAGCAATTGCCGCGTCATTTGTCGCACTTTTTTTAGAAGAATTTATTCCGCCAATCTTAGTTCTACCTGCCATGTTGATATCAGCTGTTTTGGCTGGAGCACTATGGGGCCTGATACCTGCCAGTCTCAAGGCTGTTTTAGGTGTGAATGAAATACTCACAACCCTGATGATGAACTACATCGCAATTCTTCTTGTCGAGTACCTATACCTCGGACCCTGGCGGGATCCTGAGGGTTACGGTTTTCCAGGCACAGCACCTTTTCCTGAAACTGCCTTGCTGCCAAGATTCACTGGTCGCATCCATATGGGCATTATTCTTGCTATCCTCGCCGCAGCATTTATATGGTTCCTCCTAAATCACACTAAACGTGGTTATGAAATTCGCCTTATCGGGCAGAACCCACGCGCTGCACGATATACCGGGATCAATATAGGTCAAAATATATTATTAGTTATGCTTATCTCTGGTGGTCTCGCTGGAATCGCCGGAATGGCTGAAGTCTCCGGAATTGCCCAAAGATTATACAGCGGTCTAACCGTGGGTTATGGCTACACAGCAATCATCGTCGCCTGGTTAGCCAATCTCAACCCCTGGGGGATCCTGTTAGTATCATTCCTGATGGGTGGGTTGTATGTTGGCGGCGACCAGATCCAAATCGCAATGCAAACACCTGCAGCAGTTGCGCAAGTTCTTCAAGGTGCAATTCTATTTTTTATGCTGGGAGGTACAATTTTTTCTAATTATAGAGTCCGAATAATTCGGAGTTTGGAAAAAAATAATCCGGGAGCTGATTCACATGGATAAGGCTTTCATCGTATCAATTTTAATTATTACAATACGAGCAGGGGCTTCTTTACTCTACGCAACATTGGGTGAAATATTTACAGAACGCGTTGGCATTCTTAACCTTGGAGTTGAGGGAATTATGGTTATGGGAGCAGCCACATCTTTTGCCACTGCTTACTACACGAACAACCCTTGGCTTGGGTTATTAACCGCCATTATTGTTGGTGGTTTTTTAGGTCTAATCCACGCGTTTTTAACAGTAACCCTTCGTGCTGACCAGGTCGTCAGCGGCTTAGCGATGACGCTTTTTGGTACAGGTCTAGCTAGTTTCATGGGTCAACGCATGGGCCCTGGAGAAACAACAATGATCGGCCTTCAAGGCCCTAGCTTTGAGCGGTTTCCATTCCCGCTTCTAAATCAGCTGCCAATTTTAGGACCTTCATTTTTCAATCAGGATATTCTTGTTTATATCCTTTATTTCCTTATTCCAATTTTATGGTTTTTCTTATATAAAACCCGTCCGGGTTTAAAACTGCGTGCTGTTGGCGAAAACCCCAGAGCATCCGATTCTATGGGTATAGATGTAGCTAGATCACGCTATTTTTACACGATCTTTGGCGCGATCTTAATCGGCATTGCCGGCAGCCATTTATCTTTAGGATATTTGCAGGGTTGGGCGGAAAATATCACTGGCGGTCGTGGTTGGATAGCCATAGCTATGGTTATTTTCGCTACATGGAATCCGCTGCGCGCAGTGCTTGGCGCTTTACTTTTTGGCGGGATCAATGCCATTCAATTCAGAATGCAAGCAGCGGGAACTACAATTCCAGCGTCTTTCCTCAATATGATGCCATATATTTTTACTGTCCTTGTCCTGGTAATCATCACCTGGTGGGAAGCTTTCCGTAAACGGATTGGAGCCCCCGCCGCGCTAGGGCTACCATACGTACGTGAGGAAAAGGAATAAGTATAGCTGACGGGATTTGAACATACTATACTAATTGGATTATTTTTTGTGAGTTTATTAAGTAAATTTTAGGTTAATTCATAAGTAAATAGCTGTTTAAATTACAAGAGGCTGCCCGATCTGGGCAGCCTCTTTTTCATGTTTCGTTTATACGAAAACCCTGATGATTGATCTACTCGTAAAGTACTGCAACAATTTCTGGGTCATCGATGTTGTCGGCATCAAACCACATGAAGCCGGTGTCGATGAATTCATCCAGAGTTTCGCCATTGTAAGCTTTTACAACGGCTTCTACGCATTTATAGCCAATGCCGATCGGGTTCTGGGTGATTGCGCCAGATTGCTGACCGGATTTAATAGCAGCGATCTGCTGTTGTCCGGAGTCGTAGCCAATGATGACCAGATCATCCCGGCCTAATTCTGTGGCCGCGTTGAGAACACCAATAATGGAGCCCTCGTTGGCGCCAAAGAAACCCTTCAGATCGGGGTTCGCCTGGATAATGGCCTTGGCAAGGTCGGTGGATTTCAGGTGATCGCCAGCGCCGTACTGAACGTCAACAACGGTGACATCGGGGTATTCGTCAGCAACCCGGGCGGTAAAACCATCAACACGGTCGATACCTGTGCGGCTGGTATTGTCGTGCGCGATAACAGCAACTTCACCAGCTCCGCCGATCAATTCAACCATCTTGTCCGCTGCCAGAGCGGCCGCGGCGATGTTATCTGTGGCTGCAGTAGCCAATGGAACATCACTGTCCACACCGGAGTCAAAACCGACGATGAGGATACCCTTTTCATCAGCTTGCTCGAGCAGCGGGACGGCGGCTTTGGAGTCAACAGCAGCGAAGCAGATACCAACAGGGTTCTTATCAATAGCAGCCTGGAGCATGTCCATCTGCTTGTCAACCTGCGCTTCAGTTTCTGGTCCTTCAAAGGTGATGGTCACGCCGTAATCAGCGGCTGCTTGTTCGGCGCCTTTTTCAACGGCAAGCCAGAACGCATGCTGGAAGCCCTTTGAGATAACAGGAATGTACAGCGGTTCTTCTTCAGCAGCGGGTGCTTCTTCTTCGACGACTGCTTCTTCTTCTGCGGGTGCCTCTTCGGCAGGTGCCGCTTCTTCGGCTGCAGGTGCGCACGCAACTAACATTGCAACGATCGTCAGCAAGCCGAACATGGTAATTAATAGTTTCTTGGATTTCATTTTTTTCTCCTCTATTTTTTTAAGTTTATTAACTTACTTTTAATAATCTTTTGCCTGTTTTTTTATTTTCACCTCCATATCTGATTATTATTGAATATGACTGAAAAAATTACCTCGGTTTCCTTAAGTGAGGTATCACAAACTTTAAGTCTTTCTTCGACGCCGAATTATGTCGAGGTACACGGCCGAAATAATGATCAGACCCGTGACAGTAATTTGCCATTCCTGCGGAACAGACATCATGCGCAATCCGTTTGTGAGTGTGCTGATGATGAAAGCGCCGATGATAGTTCCCACCATCGTGCCTTCGCCGCCGCTCATGGAGATGCCGCCGATAACTGCTGCTGCGATGGCATCTAATTCGTATCCCTGCCCTAGCGCCGGCTGCGCAGAATTCAACCGTGCTGCGATGACTATTCCGGCAATACCAACAAAAAGGCCGCCCAGAGTATAGATAGCTGTCTTCCAGAAAACAATATTGACACCGGATAGACGAGCAGCTTCTTCGTTGCTGCCGAGCGCGAAACAGTAGCGGCCAATGACTGTCTTTGTAAGGATAAGGCCAGCGATAATCGCGGATCCGAACATGATTAACACGGCATTGGGAATGTCAAAACCGGGAATGATTGTACCTAAAACTGAACCCATGGCGATATTATTGAAGCCCGTTTCTAAAGGAAAATAAATTGGGGAAAGATCTGTGATTACCAGCGATAATCCCCTGGCGACATTCAGCATACCCAGTGTAGCGATAAAAGGAGGGAGTTTAAGTTTCGAAATCATAATGCCGTTGATAAAACCTGCAACTCCTCCGGTGAGGACACCCGCAATTATTCCTACTGGAATAGGTAAACCCAAATTCTTGACTGTCACCGCAGTCATCACAGAACAGAGGGTCATCACAGTTCCAACCGACAGGTCAATTCCACCGCTGATAATGATGAAGGTCACACCCAAAGCCAGCAGTCCGTTTACAGCTGTAGCAATCAGGATACCAACCACGTTGCTAAAAGTAAAAAAATACGGTGAGGCAAAGGAGAAGAAGATAAAAATGATGATAAGCGCTCCAAACGCTAACAATCTCTGTACTGCTTCTGAACTTCTTCTTTTATCTTTAATAACAGTTTTAGATTCCATATATAATTACATCCTATTTTTAATTAATTTGACAGGTTGCCGCCGTTGCGCATGGTGGCTAACTGCATGATGTTTTCCTGTGTTACATCCCCATAATCCAATTCACCGGTTATCCGTCCTTCACACATAACCACAACTCGATGGCTCATTCTCAGGATCTCTGGCAACTCAGAAGAAATCATGATAATTGATTTCCCCTGTTGGGCTAATTCATTCAATAATGAATAAATCTCCTGTTTTGCGCCAACGTCAATCCCGCGAGTCGGTTCATCAAAGATCAGAATATCAGCATCTTTAGCGAGCCATTTTCCGACGACCAGTTTTTGCTGGTTGCCACCCGAGAGATTTTTCACCTTTTGTTCTAAACTGGGCGTCCTGATAGATAATTGGCCAACGATGCGCTCTGCGATCTTGTAGATATCCTTATCTTTCAACCATCCCAAGAATCCCGTCATTTTTTCAAAGATCGTTAGCGCGATATTGGTTTTTACATCCAAACCCAGGCACAGCCCATAACGCTTTCGATCTTCGGACAGGTAAGCAATATCGTAGGCAACAGCATCGCTGGGGCGTTTGATATTTACTTTCTTATTATTCAAAAAAACATCACCAGACTCAAATGGATCCGCCCCAAAAATCGCGCGTGCTACTTCCGTACGCCCGGCGCCGACCAGTCCGGCAAATCCAAGGATTTCCCCTTTTTTCAACTTGAAGTTGATATCCTTCAGTTCTGTATCCCGGGAAAGGTCTTTGACTTCCAATACAATATCCTGGCTTGGATTCTCTGGGATTTCCGGCGCAGATTCATAAATAACTCGGCCGACCATCATTTTTATAATTTGATCGATGTTGGTTTTCTTCGTTTTAACCGTATCCACGTATAAACCATCACGCAGGACCGTGATGCGATCAGATATTTCTTTTAGCTCTTCCAGCCGGTGGGTGATATAGATAATTCCAACACCATCCTTTTTCATTTGGCGAATGATGCGGAAAAGCTCTGCAATTTCCACATCCGTGAGCGCCGCACTCGGTTCATCAAAAACAAGTACATCAGAATTGAAGGAGAGGGCTTTGGCAATTTCTACCATTTGCTGTTTTGCGACTGTCATATCCGCTACTTTTGTACGGGGGTTCACCTTAAGGCGCATCATGTCGAAGACTTCTTGTGCTTTGTCATTTAATGCATTTTCGTCCAGCAGGAGACCCCGGCGCGGTTCACGGCCAATAAAAATATTCTGGGCAGCTGTGAGGTGCGGCATGAGATTGAGTTCCTGGTGAACCATGCTGATTCCCATTTGCTGTGCGGCATGCGGGTTGGAAACATCTACCTCTTCCCCTTTGTAAATGAGCTTACCATTGTCTTTGGAATAGATACCCGCCACAATCTTCATCAAGGTGGACTTGCCAGCACCGTTTTCCCCCACTAGGGCGTGAATCTCACCTCGCTTTAGATCAAAACAGCATTTCTTGAGAGCATCCACACCAGGAAATGATTTATCAATTCCCTCCATTACGAGAAGTGTATCATCCATGACTTATCCGCCTTAATTATGCTCTCTACATGTACCGTAAAGATAAGGGAAAAATGGTATCGATATCATGTTATCGTTACCATATTAGCACAATAAAATATAAATGTCAACAATCTTTTAAAAGAGGGTGTTGAAAAACAAATGACAAAATTGACAAGATAAAGGAACTTTAATAC
>CAZBCD010000117.1:0-7269 GCA_964490205.1 uncultured Pelolinea sp.
CATCGTTCCCACGTTCATATGCGGTTTCGTTCGTTCAAATATTTCCTTTGCCATAATTAACTCCTTATAATAACACTATTATTAAAAATATTTCTTTCTGGTTTCTTCTGAAACTGGTGCATAGTGGGAAAACTCCATCGAAAACACACCACGCCCTTGTGTAGCAGACCTCAATTCGGTCGCATATCCAAACATCTCGCCTAAAGGCATATCAGCATTAATGGCTTTTGCTTTCCCGGGTTTCGGTTCCATACCGTGAATTTCACCACGCCGCGAATTCAAATGTGCTAAAACATCTCCTAAATATTCTTCTGGTAGAACAACCTCAACACGCATAATTGGTTCCAGAAAAACCGGGTGAGCTTTCTCAATTCCCTCTCTAAAAGCAAATATAGCCGCCATCTTGAAAGCTATTTCGCTTGAGTCAACTTCATGGAATGACCCATCATAAAATGTAATTTTAATATCAGTAACCGGATACCCCGCAATAACACCGGATTCCGCAGCTTCTCTTACTCCCATTTCCACAGCTCGAAAATATTCAGATGGTACAGAGCCACGCACAATTTTATTCTCGAATTGGACACCACTCCCCCGTTCTAACGGCTCAATAGAAAAAACAACATGCCCGTATTGTCCTCGGCCACCAGTCTGCTTGGCGTATTTATATTCAATCTTAGGAATTTCCTTCGAGATTGTTTCCCGATACGATATCCGCGGTTTACCAACGTTTGCTTGCACATTGAATTCCCGAAGCATTCGATCTACTAGGATTTCTAAATGTAGTTCACCCATTCCCGAGATCAATGTTTGTCCGGTATCTTCATCTACCCGGACCTTGAATGTAGGATCTTCTTCAGATAGGCGCTGTAGGGCTTTATCCAATTTAGCGTGGTCTTCAACAGTTTTTGGTTCGATCGCGACAGATATAACAGGATCGGGGAATGATATTCGTTCAAGCAAGATCTGATTATGAGCAGAACAAATGGTATCACCAGTGGACACTTTTTTCATGCCCAGCACTGCGCCAATATCTCCCGCGCTGATCTCCTCGACATCTTCGCGGTGATCCGCATAGACTCTAATCAAACGTCCTACGCGTTCTTTTTTTCCAGTAGAAACATTGTACGCCATCATTCCCTTGGAAATCTTTCCGGAATAAATGCGGAAATAGGCCATTCGCCCCGCATATGGATCAGAAACAATTTTGAATACCAACGCTGCCAGGGGTTCATCCTCAGATGTTTTCCTGGTAATTTCCTTTTCTGTTTTCGGATCGATACCATTTACTGGTGGAATATCTAATGGTGAGGGAAGATAATCCACAACTGCGTCTAGCAACAGTTGTACTGCCTTGTTGCGCAAAGATGAACCACAAAAAGCAGGTGTCGCGATACCCTTAATCACAGCATTTCGCAATGCAATCTTTAATTCTTGTACTGTGATTTCCTGGTTATCTAGAAATTTGACGATCAAAGAATCATCGAACTCAGCAATAGTTTCAACCAATTGGGAACGTTTTTCAGCAGCAATATCAATAAGATCAGGAGGAATCTCTTCCACTGTTGGATCAGATCCAAGTTCATCCCTCCAGTAGATAGCTTTCATTTCAAGTAAATCAATGACACCTGTAAAATCTACTTCTATTCCGATTGGGATTTGCAATTGGATTGGATTTGCTCCAAGCTTTTCCCTTATCGTTTTTAGGGAATAATCATAAGAAGCCCCCACCCTATCTAATTTATTTATGAAGCATATTCGCGGTACACGAAATTTATTTGCTTGTCTCCAAACAGTTTCACTTTGTGGTTCAACTCCCTGAACACCATCAAATACAACCACTCCACCATCAAGCACGCTGAGAGACCGTTGGACTTCAGCCGTGAAGTCAATATGGCCTGGTGTATCAATGAGGTTGATCTGATGATTCTTCCAGATAGTGGTAATAGCTGCAGAAACGATAGTAATTCCCCTTTCCCGTTCCTGCTCCATCCAATCGGTTACTGTCGTTCCATCGTCAACTGAACCAATGCGGTGTGTTTTACCTGAATAAAACAGAATACGTTCAGTTGTGGTAGTTTTTCCAGCATCGATATGTGCGATAACCCCAATGTTGCGTACTCTTTCAAGAGGATATTCTCGCGTCATTCCGATCCCTACCTAATTAAACGTATCTCTATTTTATGATTATCTTAAAAACGGAAATGTGAGAATGCTCTATTGGCTTCAGCCATTTTATGCGTCTCTTCTCGTTTTTTAATGGCTGAGCCCTGATTTTCAGCAGCATCCATAATTTCTGCCGCAAGCTTCTCAGCAAAGGATCGGCCTCCTCTATTATGAGTCGAGGAAAGAATCCATCTGATAGCCAGAGTCAAGCGACGGCGCGCATCCACTTCCATCGGAATCTGATAGGTTGCCCCACCGACCCTGCGCGGCCTTACTTCCATGATTGGACCAACATTTTTAAATGCTGACTCTAATATTTCAACCGGATCTTTTTTTGTTTTATCTTTAACGATATCCAGCATATCGTAAACAATGCGCGTGGCAGTGCTTTTCTTGCCTTTTTTTAGAATATGGTGAATCAATACCTGAACATTCACATTATTGAATTTCAGATCAGGTTCAACAATTCTTCTCTCGGGTTTAGTCCTTCGCATTCAATACTCCAATACCTTATCTATAATTGCGATTAATTTTTCTTCGGTTTTTTCGACCCATACTTTGAACGCGCTTGTCCGCGGTCTGATACTCCGGTTGTGTCCAATGTACCTCGGACGATATGGTAACGAACACCAGGCAGGTCTTTCACGCGCCCACCACGAATCATCACAACCGAGTGCTCCTGCAGCTGATGGCCCTCTCCAGGGATATATGCAGTAACTTCAAGCTGATTGGTCAAACGTACACGAGCAATTTTTCTTAATGCAGAATTGGGTTTCTTCGGGGTCATGGTGCGAACTATTGTGCAAACTCCACGCTTCTGTGGCGCACCTTTCAGCTGGCGTACTCTGTGCTGTTTTTTAGAATTGAATGTATAAAGCAATGCAGGTGCCTTGCTTTTAACTTTTTTACTTTTTCGACCTTTTCGAATTAATTGATTGATAGTTGGCACTTCCAAGCCTCCAGATATTTTCTTGCTTTTATTAAAACACAAAGATTGAGTATATCACAAGCGTATCCTCCCCGTCAACGCGTTATTTAAATAGATTATCAATATTCTTGCCTAAACCCAACAACCCAGTATCAAGTTTAACAGGTTTTATTCTCTCTTCATCCTTCCCGAATCTGATCACATCACCAGTATCCACCTCTGCTTCAACCGCTAACCCCAAACTCTGAAGCTCCTTTACAAGAACTCGGAATGAGGCGGGCAAGCTCGGTTCTTCGATTGGTTCATCTTTGACGATTGATTCATAAGAGGAAACGCGACCTTGTACATCATCCGATTTTATGGTTAACATCTCTTGAAGTGTATAAGCCGCTCCATACGCTTCTAACGCCCATACTTCCATTTCTCCAAAACGCTGTCCGCCAAATTGCGCTTTACCTCCCAATGGTTGTTGTGTAACAAGGCTGTACGGCCCAGTGGACCGCGCGTGGACCTTATCCTCTACCAAGTGGTGTAACTTTAAGATCGTCATTAAGCCTACGGTTACTGGCTGACTGAATGGCATCCCAGTTTTACCATCACGTATGATTTGCTTCCCTAATACTGGTAACGGATCTCCAGTTTTAGCCATTACCCGGTTTGCTTTCGCACGTATTTTTTCATCTGCCGTCTTCGTAGTATCTTTACCGTGCGTTTCCAACCAAATCTTCAAGCACGTGATGATAGCTTTCTTATCCATTTCATCCGAATCACCTTTTAAATCTTGATGATTTTCAAAAGCAAGCATTTCTTCGGGTTTATATCCCTTATCACGCAGCCACTCAATTAGTGTGATTTGACGGGCATAGTTGTTATCGCTTGAGAACTTATACACATCATATCCCTTTCCACCCAGCCAATTTTCAAGATAGAGTAAACAAACCTCTTCATCATCTTTGATCATCTCAGGATCATAACTCTGTTCTCGGATCCAATCCCAAGCAGTACTGCCGATATCTTTCCACGCAGCATCAATCAGCCAGGCACGCGCTAGTTCAGCTTCAATCTCACTTTCGGATGCTCCATCGAAAACCGGTGTAATTGCACGGAATCCAAGCCTGGATGCTGCCCACCCCAAATGGGTTTCTAAAACTTGGCCAATGTTCATTCGCCCAGGAACTCCCAAAGGATTCAAGATGATATCAACAGTTGTGCCATCTTTAAGCATCGGCATATCTTCCACTGGTACAACACGTGAAACCACGCCTTTATTTCCATGTCTACCCGCCATCTTATCGCCAGCAGTTAATTTCCGTAATTGCGCAATGGATACTCGGACCATCTTCTCAACACCAGCCGACAGGTCATTATTTTCTTCACGCGTGAAAATTTTCACATCAACAATTTTTCCGCGTTCACCATGCGGCATGCGCAGGGATGTGTCCTTCACATCACGTGATTTCTCGCCAAAGATTGCGCGCAGTAACCGTTCTTCAGGGGTTAACTCTTTTTCACCTTTAGGTGTTATTTTCCCTACCAGGATATCGTTGGGCCCAACTTCAGCGCCAATTCGAATGATCCCATCCTCATCCAGACCCTTGATTGCATCTTCACCAACGTTTGGAATATCTCGTGTGATCTCTTCTGCGCCTAATTTGGTATCCCGTGCTTCAACTTCATGTTTTTCAACATGGGCAGAAGTGAAGCGGTCTAGCTGCACAAGTCGTTCAGAGATTATGATAGCATCTTCAAAATTTCCCCCCTCCCAAGAAACAAACGCAATCAGAACATTCTGCCCAAGGGCAAGATCACCATTAACTGTTGATGAGGAATCTGCGATCACATCCCCTTGTTTAATACGCTGACCTTTTCGAACTATTGGACGCTGGTCAATGCATGTACTCTGATTGGATCGCCGATATTTTTTTAATTGATAAACTTTATTCCCGTTCGATGCTTTTACAGTAATTTGGTTGCCTGTCACTGAGATGGTTTCACCATCTTCTTGAGCTGTAACCACTTGACCCGAATCCATCGCTGCGTATCCTTCCAGGCCAGTTGAGACAATTGGTAAATCAGGCACGATTAATGGAACGGCTTGCGCCATCATATTCGACCCCATTAACGCACGGTTGGCATCATCATGCTCGAGGAATGGGATCAAAGAAGCACTGATCCCTACGATCTGGTGGGGTGACACATCTATATAATCAATCTTCAATGGGTCACTTGTGATGAAGTCAGACTGATAGCGTGTTGATACGCGTTCTTTAACGAATTCAAGATTTTCATCAATCTCCGTGTTCGCCTGGGCAATATTTTGTTGATCTTCCTTATCTGCAGAAAGATATTCCACTTCATCTGATACAAACGGATGGATTGGAATAAAATCGAGATATTTCTTCAACTTCTTTATTTCTTTGAATGGATCCGCTGTGATCCTTTCTCCCGACTTTATTATTATCTTTCCGCTTTCATTCGCCACATCTTCCCGCACCATTCTTCCAACCAACCGTTTATCAGTTGGTTTTAATTGTTTATGCACTTTTCGGTAAGGTGTCTCGATGAAACCGAATTCATTCACTCGGGCAAATGATGCCAACCGGCCTATCAATCCAATATTCGGCCCTTCAGGTGTTTCGATAGGGCAAATACGGCCATAGTGAGAATTATGTACATCGCGCACATCAAACCCAGCTCGTTCACGACGCAAGCCGCCCGGCCCCAACGCGGATAACGTGCGTTTGTGTCGAAGCTCTGAAAGCGGGTTTGTCTGATCCATGAATTGTGATAATTGGCTGGATCCAAAAAATTCTCTTAAGGAAGAAACTAGTGGGCGAATGTTGATCAGGCTAACTGGTGATACCTGATACTGATCACGAATGGACATTCTTTCCTTTATAACCCGTTCCATACGGCGCATACCAATTCGCAGTTTATTTTGGATTAATTCGCCAACTGTTTTAATACGGCGGTTGCCTAAATGGTCAATATCATCTTTTTCCTGTTGCTGGTTATTGATCATGATCATTCGTCGAATGATGTACACAATATCCCATTTAGTGATCGTTCGGTGCGAAATCGGAACTTTCCCTGAAAGATCCAATTTCTGGTTTAGTTTGTATCTGCCAACGCGTTCCAGATCATAGCGCCGTTGGTCAAAGAGCTGCTGCATTAGGAATTCACGTGCATTATCAAGTGTTGCCGGATCACCCGGGCGCATTTTTCTAAAGAATTCAAGCAATGCCGCTTCAGCGATCGATTTTCCGCGCGTAAGATCCCATTCAGGTTCTTGTCGAATTGTCAGTGGAATAAAAGCCCGGTCCAAATCCTTATCAATATCCTGGAACAATTCGATCAATTCCTCATCCGAACCAGTCTTAAAAGGAATATCACTCGTCCCATCATCAATTACTGCAAGAGCTCGTAAAAACACGGTAACAGGGACTGTTCGTTTGCGGTTGAATTTCAGAATAATATAATCATTTTTACGTGTCTCGAACTCCATCCACGCGCCCCGATCTGGAATTAGTTTGGCTGTTGCTAATTTTCTGCCAGTTGCGCGATTAACCGGTGCATTAAAATACACACCTGGCGATCGGATGAGCTGGGAAACCACCACACGTTCGGTCCCATTAATAATAAAAGTCCCCTTATCAGTCATTTCAGGAAAATCACCAAGGAAAATATCTTGCTTGATTGGTTCAGGGATTTCTGGTCCCGCCAAGAGAACAGATACATATAAAGGGCAAGAATAGGTGAGATCCCGTTCAAGGCACTCTTCAATCGAATTCTTCGGTTCTTCAAACCAGTATTTGAGATCAAAACCCTCTACATCAGGAGATTTGCTCGGGAAATATAACTTTATCCCTTTGGTGTAAGATTCAATCGGTGAAATCTCAGTAAATAGATTAGCTAAATTCTCTTCTTTTAATCTTCTGAATGAATCCTTTTGAATTTCGATTAAATTGGGTATATCTAAAATAGAATGAATGTGAGCGTACGACTTCACCGGTATAGCAGAATTCATTTATTCTCCTGGATTTTAAACCACTAATAAGTTCAAGTATTTGACAATCTCATATTGTATCAATATTAATTATTTTGGTCAAGATAAACAATCGAGGGTGTGAATCACCAGTAATAATGTCACCATAAATTCACCAGTAATAATGTCA
>CAZBCD010000118.1:0-7202 GCA_964490205.1 uncultured Pelolinea sp.
TGAGGACTCTACTAACTTAGATTAAAATATGTCCCGCAGGGTATGACGTATTACATCGAAAAATCCATTAGAATATATGCGTTATGAACGCGATAGAAATTTCTAATCTTAAGAGACAATTTAAGACAACGATTGGTGTGATCAAACGCCAAACTAAAGAAGTTGTTGCGGTGGATGGCATTTCATTTGATATCCATGCTGGGGAATTATTTGGTTTGTTGGGGCCTAATGGCGCTGGTAAAACAACAACGATTAAAATGTTGACAACCCTCTTGATCCCCTCATCTAGTACAGCGACAATTATGGGGTTGGATCCAGTAGGTGCACGCGAAATGCGGATGACTATTCGGGGTTTACAATCTGCGAAGAAAACCATTCTTTTGACCACTCATTTGGATTGGGCCTGCTGATGGGATGTGTAGGCTTGATCACACGAAATGTGATGCTTGTCAATAATACAGTCTACTTTTCGATGCTGCTTTTTTCTGGGGCGAATATCAGTTTAGAATCGCTTCCCAACTGGATGCAAGTTGTATCCAGTTATATTCCTTTAACTCGTGGTATTTCCTCTACTCGCCTTATAGTTGCGGGAGCGGGAATCAATGAGATATTACCCTTATTATTGGAAGAGTTCCTGATCGGATTATTTTTTACCCTTGTGGGATTTTTCCTGTTCAGTACATTTGAAAAGCAGGCAAAGAAATTAGGCACGTTAGAAATATTTTAGGAAACAATATGCCAACCAAAGCTATTTATCTTGATTACAACGCGACTACACCAGTTGATAAGCGAGTTGCCGATGCTATGCTTCCATATCTTTATGAACATTTTGGGAACCCATCTTCCAGCCATATGTTTGGAATCGAAGCGAAAAAAGGTGTAGAGAGAGCCCGCGCACAAATCGCAAATATGCTGGGCTGTAAAGTGGATGAGATAATTTTTACTAGTGGAGGTTCTGAATCAAATAATCAAGCCATCATAGGCACGGCATTGGCTAACCGGGAGCAGGGGAATCACATTATCACCTCATCTATTGAACATCCTGCGGTATTAGAGGTATGCGATTACTTGCGTAAGATTGGATTCAAGGTCACTATTTTGCCGGTGGATGGAAAAGGGCATGTGAGCCCACGAGATGTAGAGAGGGCAATTACTTCACAAACGATCCTAATATCGATCATGCACGCTAACAATGAGGTGGGGACGATCGAGCCAATTAAAGAGATATCTATAATTGCGCATAGCCATAATATTATTTTTCACACTGATGCTGCACAATCTATCGGAAAAATACCCGTGCGAGTGGATGATTTGGGAGTTGATTTACTATCCATTGCTGGTCATAAATTATATGCGCCAAAAGGAATTGGCGTGCTGTACATTCGGACAGGGATTGAAATTGAAAAGATTATTCATGGAGCAGAACATGAAAGAAATCTACGCGCCGGAACAGAAAATGTATTAGAAATTGTTGGATTAGGAAAAGCCTGCGAATTAGTGGATAGACATTTGGATGACTATAAAAAAAATTTTAGTCAGAGGCGCGATCAATTAGAAGGCGAGATTAAACGTGAATTTCCATGGGTGAAAATCAATGGGGACCTAGAAAACCGCCTTCCGAATACAAGCAATATCAGCTTTAAAGGTATAGAAGCGAATCTCATTCTTTCTGAACTAGTTACTGTGGCAGCTTCGGCGGGCGCAGCATGCCATTCTGACCAAGTAGATATCTCACATGTGTTAGAGGCAATGCACATACCTTCTGAAATAGCCATGGGAACAATCCGTTTTTCCACCGGGAGGATGACAACTAAAGAAGATATTAAAAAAGCAGCAAAAGAAATCGTTCATGTTATTAAGAAACTAAAGCAACCTGTTCACGGAGAGAATATCTCTATCGTGAAAGAGAAAGTACGTCTAACTCAATACACACAAGGATTGGGATGTGCATGCAAAATGCGGCCCCAGTTATTAGAAGCTGTCTTGGCAAAGATACCTATCCCATCTGACAGCAGGATCCTGATTGGAACGGAGACAGGCGATGATGCCGCTGTATTCTCACTAAATAAAGATTTAGCATTGGTTCAAACTGTTGATTTTTTTACTCCGATCGTGGATGATCCCTACCAATTTGGAGCTGTCTCTGCCGCGAATTCCCTCAGCGATATTTATGCGATGGGTGCGACACCGTTATTTGCACTTAGTGTGGTTGGTTTTCCCAGCAGCCGTTTGCCCATTTCTGCATTAGAGGAGATCCTGCGCGGTGCTTATGACAAAGCAGCTGAAGCGGGGATTGCGATCATTGGGGGACATACCGTGGATGATACTGAGCCAAAATTTGGATTGACCGTTACAGGTTCTGTTGACCCGAAAAGGATCCTAACAAACGCAAACGCACAACCGGGTGATAAATTGGTACTAACCAAACCAATTGGTACAGGGATCATCACAACGGCAATAAAGCAGGGAATGGCTTCGGAAAGAGATTCTGAAGAAGTTTTTCGTGTGATGGCACAATTGAATAACACAGGAGCTGAGCTGCTGCAAACAATTCGTGCCCACGCCTGCACGGATATCACTGGCTTTGGCTTGTTAGGGCATCTATTAGGAATGGTGCGGGGTTCACATGTAAGCGCAATTATCTCAGCGGATTCTGTACCTTTGCTTAAGAATGCATATTCTTTGGCGGCTTCTGGAATCGTTCCGGGTGGGACAAAGAATAATCAGGACTATACAAATCCTTTTACTAAATACATAAAAAAAATATCTGATACAATCCGTCTGCTGTTAAACGACGCGCAGACTTCTGGAGGACTGTTGGTCAGTTTGGATGCGAAAAATTCCGCAATATTCATTAAATCAATGGAGAAGAAGGGTATACCAGTGAACCTGATTGGCGAAATCATTCCTGAACGTGAACCACGGATTTTGGTTCGATGAGAAACACCTTATCCAAAATGGATTCCCATTATAAAGCTACACTTCAGATTCTGATCACAGCGATCCTATGGGGAACCACATTTGTGGTGGTAAGGATTGGTGTAAGTGAGATCGGTCCACTTACAATGGCTGGAATTCGATTCTTTACAGCTGGTTTGCTTTTATTACCCTTCTTGATTGTGAAGAGAATTTCCACTGAAGAAATAAAGAGCAATATCCTCCCACTCGCATTGGTGGGAATCCTATCATATGCTATCGGGAATGGATCCTTGAATTACGCACTTCAATTTCTTCCTGCCACGCTTGTTTCATTTTTAATGAGTTTTATTACACCAATTATTTTGATCTTCAGCATCATCTGGTTGAAGGAATTCCCTACTCCCATTCAAGGTGCGGGGCTGGTGTTTGTATTCTCTGGCGTCATTCTCTATTTCTATCCTCAACAAATTCCGTTCCGCGCAAACGGATTCGGTATTCTGATGCTTGGATTACTAGGATTTGCCTTACAAACAACACTGGGGAGATACCTAGCTCGAGGGAAGAATATCCATACGATTACGCTCACAACGATCCCGTTAATTATCGGGGGAGGTATCTTACTCATCGTCTCATATTTTGTAGAAGGTTTCCCGGTTATTTCACTAAAAACAGTTTTGATATTGGGGTGGCTGATATTTTTCAATACGATCATTGGGCAACTTTTATATAGTAGTGCGATCGCTGAGATAACGGCAATACAGGTAAATCTTGTTCTGAATTTAGCTCCATTTTTCACCGCAATTTTTGCGTGGTTTTTATTGGGTGAGCAATTAGGCATTACGCAAGTTGCTGCTATGGGTGCGGTTTTCATGGGTACTTATTTGGTTCAGAAGAAATCTAGAAACCAATAAAATTAACTGTAATTTACTTCTAATATTTGTCTAATAAAGAAAGCAATTAGAATTCACTATCATTATTTAAAATGGAGAAAAAATGAAATACCGATTGTTTTTAATAACCCTTGTTAGTACGCTTCTGATCGCTGCTTGCTCGCCCACAACTTCTGGTATTGAAGAACCAGCTTCTGAGGTTGTTGTTGAAACACCTGAAATCGATGTTGATGAAATTGCTTCTGAAGAAGAGGAATCCACGCTGGGTTCGCCATCCATTGATAGTGATATGCTGGAAGTAAGTTTTTCGCAGGATGTGTGGCCAATTCTCGAAAAATATGCGTTGACTGCGCATGGGGGAAAAGGTGGAGTGTTTCTTGAGAGCTATGAAGATATAATGAATTATGTAGAGCCAGAAAATCCTGAAGGCAGTTTACTCTATCGTGCATTGATCGGTGATGGCATGCCCCAAATGCCGCCGGGAAATCCGCTTCCCGATGAATTGATTCAGACAATTCATAATTGGATTGAACAGGGAGCAAAAGAAAATTAAGAAAACCCCCGCGAAAAATTAGCGGGGGTTTTTTACAATTGAACCTTATTTAAGCAAAGATTTATAATGCTTGATGTTTTCAACTGGTTTGGGGTAGGTCATTTTAAGCTTCTTTAAAGCTTCTGTAATGATTTTAATGATCACATAATCACGATACCAATTTCGATTTGCTGGAATAACATACCAGGGAGCATGCTCAGTAGAGGTTTTTGTCAGAGCATCCTCATAAGCGCGCATATAGTCATTCCACAGTTTCCTTTCATCTATATCCTTTGGATTGAACTTCCATTGTTTCTCGGAAATTTCAATTCGTTCTATAAAACGCTCTTTCTGCTCTTCCTTGGAGATATGCAGGAAGAATTTCAGTATCGTGGTCCCTTCATCGGTAAGAGTTTTTTCAAAATTTCGGATATGTTCATAGCGTTTTCGCCATGCTTTCTCTGGAACTAATTGATGGACTCTGACAACGAGAACATCCTCATAATGCGATCTATTAAAGATCACAATTTCCCCGCTCTTGGGTGTCTGTTTGTGGATGCGCCACAAATAGTCATGCCCAATCTCTTCTGGTGTAGGTACTTTAAAACTGGCCACGCGTACACCCTGTGGATTCACTCCCTGAAAGATGGAGCGAATAGTGCCATCTTTCCCGCCGCCATCCATTGCCTGAAGTATGATCAAGACTTTTTGCTTTTGTTCTGCATACAGCAGGCGTTGAAGATTGATCAATTCCTCGCGGAATCCCTTTGTCGTTTTCTTCGCCTCTTTTTTATCTAACTGCCACAACTTAGTATCATTGGGGTCAAAATCTATAAGCGAGGTTTTCTTTCCTTCCCGGATCTGATAAGCGTGCATTTATATCCTCCTATTTAGTGATTAACAGATAAGATTTTACGCATCACCTGCGGATCCTTAGTAAGCAATCCAGAAGCAGGCAGACGCTGTACAAGCAGTGCCCAATCTTTATTTTTATTGAATACTTGTTTGAAGATTGGCAGAGATTCATCTACTTTCCCAGTATCAGCCAATGTGACCGCATGCCAGAATGGCAGTTCTTCAATATCGGGCGCTAATTCGGATGCTTGTTGGTATTTAATTTTAGCTGCTTCATTTTCATTTTTGGACAGAAGGTCATCTCCTTCATTCATAAAGTTATAGGCATACTGGATATCTAATAATCTCTTTAGTTCGAGAATTGGATCTGGATGGTCATCCACGCGAAGATTTGTAAGGATATGCTGCCACGGTGTAGCATCTTTGATGTTCTCGGAAACGATCAGTGAAGCACTCTGCTTACCTCTAATGTCACCACCTGCTCCCTGGGCTGCCTGCAGAGCTGAAAGTAAACGATTAGCCAGATTACCCTGTGAATTTTCAAATGTGCTTGCCATCGCTGACCAAACGGTGTTATTGAGCATCATATTTGCTTGAGCGGAATAAGATTCACCGATTTGATGGCCAGCCTCCGCGATGCAGCGTTTTCCGGTATGTGCGACTGCATTCCCCTGAGCGTCAACTATGGCTATCTGGCGCAGCTCTTTTCCATTATCTGCTTCGAGTAATTCATCCAATGCCTGCCGGGCGGTTTTACCTTCCCGAAGCAGGGATAATCCTTTAGGACCATAACTTACTTCAACCATTGATTGAGTTGCGATTACTCCCACACCAGGTTCGATCCATGGGCATAGAGCACCAACAGCAAACCAATGAGATTGGACAGCAACACCTATCTGATTTGTCTTTCTATCCAATGCAACAATCGAATAAGTATGCAAAAATGTCATTAATTTCTCCTTCACGACGATGACCAGCGCGCATACATTGCCTGATGGATATTTCTTCCCGAGGATTTTTCCAGCTGGATCAGGTTGCCATATTCTATCCTCCCAGAAAAACCATTCATCAGGTTTTGAAGCCAAAAGGATAATTCATCTGGAGTATGATCAATATTATAGACAGTGATAATGAGTAGGATTGGATCATTGCTTATTAATCCACCACATAGGGTTAGTAAATTCGTAATAGATTTTTTAAATTTCCAGACCTCACCTTTCGGTCCTCGCCCAAATTTTGGTGGGTCCATGATAATTCCATCATATTTTTTACCCCGCCTAATTTCCCTTTTAATGTATTTATATGTGTCATCAACCAACCACCGGATGGGTTTATCTGCAAGATCGGATAAAGATAAAGATTTTTTGCCTATTTCCATTGCTTTACGGGACGCGTCAACGTGAGTTACAAATGCGCCAGCACGGGCGGCAAATATGGATGCTATCCCTGTGTATCCAAAGAGATTTAAGATATTTGTTTTCTTTTTTGATGCGTCTATCTTCTCCTCTGTCCAACGCCAATTTTCCAGCTGTTCTGGGAAGATCCCAATATGGCGAGATTTAGAAATTCCCAGAACAACACGCAGACCATCGATGCTTATTGACCATGGAGGGGTTTTTTTAGTTCGGAAAGTCCATAATCCTGTACTTTCACCCTTCGGAAGAGTGAATTCCGCGTCTGCAGAGTCCCAAATACTCTTTTTCAGGGATGGTTTCCAGATTGCCTCCGGTTCAAAACGGATGAGATGATACGATCCAAAACGTTCGAGCTTTTTCTTATTACCGCTGTCTAGCAATTCATAATCCGCCCAACCGGTAGTCGTAAGATTTTTATGATCTCGATCGTTTTTATTATTTTCGTTTATCATACCAGGATTGATTAATGTTTTCAGTATACCAATAGTATGGCATATTTGCGCTATTCTCTAACAAGGTATAATCCTCTACGTTTGAATCTTGAATTCAACTAGTAAGTGCAACTTTGCAAGTGTTAGAGAGGTAAGCTGC
>CAZBCD010000119.1:0-7151 GCA_964490205.1 uncultured Pelolinea sp.
AGCTTACCTCTCTTACGCTTTCAAAGTTGCACTTGCTAGTTGAATTCAAGACATAATTGAACACCCGAAATAAAAATAATATACTCATCAGATAAGTAATCCTACAATTGCTATAGTAACTGACAGGACCGCTTGTATTCCCCAGGACCTACGCGAGGAACTTCAGATCCATGAAGTACATATTACATCCACCGCGGTATTGATGTCCTGAGAGGTTTAGTCACCATCCCGCGGAAAGAGTTCCTGCAGTGGCTGCCGACCGCCGAAGAGTTACCCAAAACTGCCAACCCGGGATCGGGTGATTATTTCCGAGCTTACAAAGATCTGGCTGATGCTGGCAAAAATGAGATTTTCAGCATTCACATGACCTCGAAAGGCAGCGGAGTATACCAGACCGCGGTTGCTGCGGCAGAAATGATGAAAGAAAAAATGCCGCCCATTCGCATTGGAGTAATCAACACTCTCAATGTTACGCTCTGCCAGGGATGGATCGCTATTGAAGCCGCACGCGGTGCCATCGCTGGTTTTAAAATGGGTGAGATCAAGAAGAAAATCCAAAGCATGATCCCGGTCACCCGGATGGTACAAACCGCAGATACTTTAAAATATTTAAATATGAGCGATTGTATTGGTAAAGCGGCGCATCTGGTCGGATCTATACTCAGTTTAAAACCCATCATCAGTATGAAAGATGGGGAAATCATCTCTCTTGGTGTTGCCCGTGGATTGTATCAGGCTTACGGTAAGATGGTGGACGCGGTCGAATCAGCAGTTGGATCTTCAGGCAAGATTAAAGCAGCTTACCTGCATGCCGGTGCATCTTCGCAGATCTTTTAATTGAAAGAGTTTATAGAAACGAAAATTAAGGATACCGAATCGTTTATTTCTGAGCTTTCCCCCGCCTTGATGGTACACACAGGCCCCGGTACTACCGGTTTATGCTGTTTTCCTGTTAAATAAGAATCCCTATTTATACCCAAATCTAATTTATTTCCACTTGCAAATTAGGATTTATGTTCTATAATAACTGTATGAACAATATGGAGAAGCTGAAGCTGCTCTCCTCTGCCAGCCAGATTGAAGCTGGTGAGGACGGCTGCCAAACAGCTCCCCGTTCGCGGTTGGATGGCATCATCCTTACACATGCGGCCCTACCTAATGGGAAAACCACAACCTTATTGAAATCACTGCTTACTTCGGTGTGTGAAAATAACTGCCTATATTGCCCCATGCGGTCGGGGAGAGATTTCCGCCGAACCACTTTTCAACCAGCCACGTTTGCACAAATGGTGGTAAATCTCACAAAAGCCGGATTGATCCAGGGGGTTTTCCTCAGTTCTGGTGTCGCGGGCGGTGGGATCCGCACACAGGATCGGTTGATCGAAACAGCACAGATCCTGCGCAGTAAGCTGAATTATCACGCTTACATTCACCTTAAGATCATGCCAGGAGCCGAATTCGCACAAGTACTGGCATCCATGCGCCTGGCCGATCGGGTTTCCATTAATCTTGAAGCACCCAATGCTGCCCGCCTTCCCTCGCTCGCCCCTAAAAAACATTTCGAAAGCGATCTGATGCGGCCAATCAGATACATAAATCATATCCGTCGAAATTTCATACCCGATACCTCATGGAAAAAGCGCTGGCCGTCTTCCTGCACCCAATTTGTTATTGGTGCTGCTGGCGAGACAGATAAAGAATTACTATCAACCTCCCAGTCACTCCACCAAGATCAGGATATGTGCCGGATCTACTTTTCCGCGCTCACTCCGCATGAAGGAACACCATTTGCGAACCACACACCTGTTCCGACCAAACGTGAGCACCGCCTCTATCAGGCAGATTATCTGATTCGGGACTACGGCTTCGCAGAGAGTGAATTAGCGTATGATGAAAATGGACTTCTTCCACTGGAAAAAGATCCCAAGCTGATGTGGGCAGAACGTTACATAAAGCACCAACCGATCGAGATCAACCATGCCTCCCGTGAAGAGCTGCTGCGCGTACCGGGTATCGGTCCAAAAGGCGCTTTAGCGGTCATCCGCGCTCGGCAAGCACAAACCTTATCTGATTTGAGCGCATTAAAAAAGATCGGGGTTCACCCACGGCGAGCCAAGGATTTCATTCTTCTGAATGGAAAACGTCCGGTACGTCAGCTCATGTTCTTTTAAAGAACATCATTTTTCTTTCCACCCCTAAGATATAATCTAATTAATCAAATCGGAATTTTCAATGAACACCATACTCTCCTCATGCCAATTAATCACCCCCTTTGATACAATGCCTGATGGCGCGGTTGCGTGGGACAGAGGAGGCAGGATAATTTTTACTGGTCCTGTAAAAAAAGGGGTAAATATCGTTGGCGATCGTATCGATTTAAAGGGAATGACTGCCGCTCCCGGGCTGATCGATATCCACGTGCACGGCGGATATGGGATCGCGTTTGGCTTAGGGAACCTCGGTGAAGAGCTCAAGAAATATTCCGAATGGGTGACGCGATTCGGCGTAACAGGTTTTGTTATTTCCATAACCGGTCCGGATCCTGATTTCATCCTTAGCACAATCCGAGCATACGTTCCTCTCTTAGAAGAAGATTTTACCGGCGCTCAACCATTAGGGCTGCATTTGGAAGGGCCTTTTATCAATCCCCAAAAACACGGCGCGTTTGATCCCTCCTGGATTAGGCAGCCATCACTCAAAGAAATGGGTGCGTACCTGGATACCGGGAAGGGTTGGATCCGTCACGTTTCCCTCGCTCCAGAGCTGCAAGGCGCTGATAAGATTGCCGACTTTTTGTGCGATTCAGGTGTACAGGTAGCTCTTGGTCACTCCGACGCGGATTATGAGACCGCCAACCGTGCTCTGCGCGGGAAATTTACCCACATAACCCATATCTTCAACGCCCAATCCCCACTCCACCACCGTCAGCCGGGCGTGGTAGGTGCAGTGCTGAATTCAGAAGGTGCGAGCGCAGAACTGATCGCAGACGGTGTGCATGTTCATCCCGCGGCAATTCGAATCCTGATGCGCTGTTTGGGCTCGGAACGTATAGTTCTCATTACGGATGCCATGCCAGGGGCAGGTTTACCGGATGGTTCATATACTCTTCTAGGCCAACAGGCTACAGTCAAGGACAGAAAAGCACTGCTGCCAAACGGGACACTCGCTGGCAGTACTGCCACAATGGATACCTGCGTCCGTAATATGGTAGAACAAGTAGGCGTCCCTTTCGCTGATGCAGTGTGGATGGCTACTTACAACCCAGCAAAGGTTATCGGAGCAGATAACAGCATCGGCAGCCTGGCACCCGGAAAGAAAGCGAATATCACCGTATTCGATAAAAACATGAATATCAAGATGACATTCATCAATGGAAATCTTATGTATGAGGAGAAGACTAATGGGGAATGATCCCCTGAGGGTTGGCCTGATTGGCTTAGGATTCATCGGGAAAATACACGCCCAGGCATACCGATCCATCCCCTTTTGCTACAAGAATCCTAAAACACTTGCTAAAGTGAGCGCTGTGCTGCGCACGAAAACTGGCAGCGACCGGAATTTTCTGGAAACTCTTGGCAGCCCATTCGTTACAACAGATAAAAATGCCTTTTACAATCAAGACCTGGATTTAGTCGATATTTGCACACCAAACGCGCTCCACATGGAGCAGGCTATCACCGCACTCAACCATAAGGTGCACCTCTATATTGAAAAACCGCTTGGGCTGAATCTGGCTCACGCGCGTGAAATTGCTGCTGCTACTCGATCTGCGGGTGTTCTTTCCCATACAGCTTTCATGATGCGCTACTTCCCAGGAGTTAGGCAGGCAAGAGCAGTCATTACATCTGGCGCTTTGGGCGAGATCTATAATTTTCGGGCTCACTTCTTCCATAACAGCTACATGGATCTTCAACGCCCAACCTCCTGGCGCCTTCAGCATGCTCTTTCTGGCGGCGGTTCGCTGGCAGATCTCGGCGTGCATATGATCGACATGATGCGGTATTTATTGGGTGAAGCATCCTGGGTGCAGTGCCGCACGCGCACTTTCATCAGCCAGCGCCCGGATTCACCAGGCAGCAGCAAATTGGTCCCGGTAGATGTTGATGATTGGGCCCTGTGCACCATAGGCCTTAAGAACGAAGCGCAGGGAAATATTGAAGTGACCCGCTTATCCGGCGGGATGGGCAACAGCACCTGCATGGAAATTTTCGGCAGCCGTGGTAGCGTCGTAATCGACATCAATCATCCACTGCACTGTGATTTCTATGACCAGAAAAGCAACCAACACCGTAACGGAGATCTGGACTTTCCCACACCTGAAGGGGAAAGTGAGATAACCAATCTTTGGGTGCCAGCCAAAATGTCGCTCGGCCATTTTATTGATGCCCATACTGCCTGTATCTATGATTTTCTGCGGCGCATTCGCGCTGGAAAACAATCCCTCTTGAACTTTGATGATGCTGTTAAAACGCAGGAGATACTTGAAGCAGCTTACTTTTCCGCCAGCAGGGACGCGGAAACCATTCAACTGCCCTTGAATTAAAGGAGCCGCAATGAGAATAGCAGTTATCGGTGCAGGTGGAATTGCCCAAAAAGCATACCTCCCGCTTTTAGTAGTTATGCCGGATGTGGAAATCATAGCAATATTCAGCCGCACGCAAGCACGCGTAGACGAAACATGCCAAAGGTGGCAAATCTCCAAAGGCACAACCGATCTTTCTGATATTCTCACTTTAAAACCTCAAGCAGCGCTTGTTATCAGCAGTACTGATTCCCATTATGCAGTCTGCCGTGAGATGCTGGAAAATGGGATTGATGTGTTCGCGGAAAAATCACTTACAGCTTCCAGCACACAATCTTACGATCTGGCGCGCATTGCGCGTGAGAAGAAGCGCATTCTCGCTGTCGGATATAACCGCCGCTATGCTCTCCTTTATAAGAAAGCCAAAGAGATAATGGGAAATCGCAAAGTGGAATTGGCAGTCATTCAGAAGCACCGTAGGCAGGCATCCAATCCAACCTTATTTGATCAGTATCTGGACGACACTATCCATCAGATCGATCTGATGCGCTTTTACTGTGGAGACGTGACATCATCCACAACTGCGTATGAAAAGAAAAACGGTGTCATCACCTCAGCAGTCAGCACCGTGTGCATCCCCAACGGCGGACAGGGAGTGATCATGATCTGTAATGAAGCGGGGTCCTGGCAGGAGAGTGTTACCCTGCACGCAGGAGGATTATCCGTGCATGTGGATGCGTTCCGCCGCCTGCGTGTGATGTATGATGACCACGAAGAAATATTCGGCACAGACCGGGCAGGAAAATGGATCACCGGGATGAAAGAGCGCGGTTTTTATGGTGAGCTGGCAAATTTTTTCGAATGCGTTCATAACCGCCAGGAACCCCTATCTAATGCGGTAGAGGCGGCGAAAACACAGGCGTTAATGGAAGATCTGGTTCGGGTATCCGGAGATGAGATTAACACATAAAGGAAGATATGAACTCATATCAGTTATTACACTGATGGGTGTATCGGGGTGTGGAAAAACAATCATCGGTACAACTCTCGCAGATAAGCTTGGTTGGGAATTCATTGAAAGCGACAGTTACCATTCACAAGAAGATATCCGAAAGATGTCAAACGGCATTCCCCTCACAGACGCAGACCGCTGGCCGTGGTTGGAACGACTGCACAGCTTGCTAGCTGAAAAACAGGCTGACGGCATCCCTGTCATCCTTGCTTGCTCAGCCCTTAAGGAATCTTATCGGCAGATACTGTGCGAGGGTCTCAGGGGATGTGAATATGTTTATCTAAAGGGAAAGTATGATCTTATATGGAAACGTATGCGTCAGCGCGAGCATTTTATGAAGCCCGCTATGCTGCAGAGTCAATTTGACGAGCTAGAAGAACCTATTGATGCGCTTACTGTCCTTATAAGCCAACCAGTTGATCAGATCATCGAGAAGATCATAAACCACTTTTCCCTGGGTAAGTGATACATGTTGTTCTGATAAAAGCATTCTATTCAAATTTTTTACCGAACTGTTTAGACTCATAGTAAAATCATCCCTATGCCCACTGAAAAAGAAGTATATGATGCTCATGCTGATCAGTACGAATTGCTGATCCTGAGGGAAGATTACCAGAATAACCTTCCAAAAGAAATCAATCTGATAAATGATACACACGGGGTAAATATTGTCGAATTTGGCGCGGGTACCGGTCGGTTGACCCGTTTTCTTGCCAAAGATGCCGCTCATATAGCTGCGAGCGACCTCTCACACCACATGCTTTCTCAGGCAAAAGATGTGCTGGAAGAGCAGAAACTTTCAAATGCTGTTTTATGCGTAGCGGATATGCGCCAGACCCCATATTCAGCTGCATCTGCAGATGTGATCATCGCGGGATGGAGTTTCTGTTATCTGGCTGTGTGGGGGGAAGATGATTGGAAGCGTGAATTGGAACTTGGATTGGAAGAAGCTAACCGCCTTCTACGTCCTGGCGGTGTGATGATCATGCTCGAGAATTTCGGCACCGGGTTTGAAAATCCAAACCCTCCCCCGCACCTGAACGGCTATTTCGAATTTCTCAAGGCCAATGGATTCCAATCTACCTGGTTGCGCACCGATTATCAATTCAAAGACCTTTCGGAAGCGATCGAGTTATCCAGCTTCTTCTTCGGGGAGGAGTTATCCGATAAGGTAAAGGAAAATGAATGGATACTGCTGCCTGAATGCACAGGTCTCTTTTGGAAAGAATTCTAATTCTCTCTTATTAATCAAAAATCCCTGCAGATTCAAACGCAGGGATTTTTATAATTATATATTATGACTTTTTTAGGTTCTAGAATCCTTTCATGGCATTGCCCAGCCAGAGCAGGACATTACCCAGAACGCGTAAGCGGATACAAATGGAATGCTGATAAAATTTGCTGCCAATCCAAGCGCTGACAGCACGGTTGAAATCCAGAACACATTCTTTGTTGGGGGTGTTAATCTCATAATTTTCTCCTTTCACGTATTTTTTATATAACAGTTGATTATAACTCAAGTTGCTAAATGCGGACCCCACACGGCAGCGTTCTAAGTGAAGCCTTGGATTCAAGTATCAAGTGCAACAGTGATTATTTAAGAATACCACAGGCGGG
>CAZBCD010000120.1:0-7130 GCA_964490205.1 uncultured Pelolinea sp.
GCCATCCATCCATCTCTTCCTTGGTGCGGTAGACCATAGGATCACCATAATAATGCCCTTCAAAGCGATATGTGTCGCACTGCAATATATAAGGACCTTTTCCGGAGCGAACATGTGTAATAGCTTCTTTGGCTGCCATATGTACTGCTTCGAGATCCATCCCATCCACTTTTTTAAAGGGAAGGTCATATCCTGCTGCACGTTTTTCCATACTGCCGCCCATTGATTTACTTGTGTGAGTTGAGACAGCATATCGATTATTTTCAAACAGGAACAGAACGGGGAGCTTCCACGCGGAAGCCATATTCATTGATTCATGCGTATTCCCCTCGTTGGCTGCGCCGTCTCCAAAAGATACAGCGGTTATCTGGTCTGTTCCGCGCATTTTTGCGGACAAACCTGAACCTACAGCAATCGGGAGACCTCCGCTGACAATGCCATTCGCGCCAAGATTGCCTATTTGGATGCTTGCAATATGCATGCTCCCACCCTTTCCTTTGCAGTATCCATCAATCCTTCCGAGGATTTCAGCCAACATCGGTTTTAGTTCCCCACCCTTTGCGAGCATATGGCCGTGCCCGCGGTGTGTGCTGGAGACAAAATCATCGGGGCGCAGCTGCGCGATCACACCTGCTGCAACCGCTTCCTGCCCGATGCATAAGTGTGTAGTGCCGCCAATCTTCCCCTGGGTGAATAAGACTTTGATGGCTTCTTCATGAAATCGGATCCGGACCATTAATTCGTACAGATTAACGAGCTTTTTTGGATTTAATTGTTCAACCATTTTTTTCATGCACCTTTCGTTCGGGCCTCCACTTTTGCTAGATCCTCAATGATATTGATTACGGCTGAATGGTCCAGATCACCTCGGTCTGATGCGATAAGCGCACAGAAAAGTTCGTGTGCGACTGCGGTTGCTGGTAGAGGAACATTTAGGCTCTTGGCTGTATCCATGATGATATTCAGGTCTTTATAATGGAACTTGCTCTTAAACCCGGGGTCAAACTCTCCTTTGACAATTTTTGGTCCGCGTACATCCATCACTCGGTTTTGGGCATACCCGCCGCTCAGCACCTCTAGAATAATGGCAGGGTCAACACCTGCTTTAGTGCCTAATACAAACGCTTCTGCCATACCAATGAAATTCAACGCAACCTGAATTTGGTTGCACGCTTTCACAGTTTGGCCAGCGCCATTATCACCACAAAGAGTGATTGTCTTACCCATTACTTCAAATATTGGATAGACTTCATCAAATAGAGCTTTGGGACCGCCAACCATGATTGATAATCCAGCATTTTTCGCACCTGTTTCTCCACCAGAGACCGGCGCATCAAGACATCGAACACCTTTTTCTGATAGCACCTCAGCTACTTTAACAGCAGTTCCTGGTGCAATCGTACTCATATCAATGTAAATTAATCCTGTCCGAGCAGATTCAAGAATTCCGTCTTCTCCTAAGGCAACCTTCTCAACATCAGGCGAATCAGGAACCATTGAGATTACTACATCAGTGTTTGCCGCAGTTTCACTGCAATTTTGGCATGCCGTAGCTCCTTTTACAACTAATTCATCCACTACCTCAGAACGGATATCATACACAGATAATTCGTAGCCGGCATCAATCAAATGGGACGCCATATGGCGTCCCATAATTCCTAATCCAATAAAACCTATCCTTTGTTTCATCATTCCTCCTTAATAAATTGAATTTTCAATCAACTGTTTTATCTTCTGAAGAAAACGCGCTGCTGGAGCACCGTCCACAAGGCGGTGATCAAACACCAACGTCAATCCGATCATATGGCGGGATTCAACTTTCCCGTCAATCACAACTGCTTTGGGTTTGATCGCGCCAACTCCCAAGATAGCGCATTGTGGATAATTGATAATGGGTACAAATGATTCAATCTCCTGTGCCCCCAGATTTGTGATCGTGAATGTTCCTTCACTCAAATCATCAACAGAGGCCTTGCCATTTTGAGAGCGCTCTGCAGCGGCAAGGAATTCCTTATTTAGATTTTCGATTGACTTCTTATCGGCATTTTTTAGAACCGGTACAAAAAGTCCTTTTTCACTATCCACTGCAATCCCAATGTTTATCTGTTGATATTCCCATATTTCATCTCCAGATAGTTGGGCATTCATATATGGAAATTCGGTTAATGCTTTTGCGGTTAGTTTGGCAAGCAATATGTTATAGGAAATCTTTCCAGCAGAGCTTTCTAGCGCTTTGCGCTGTTTAAGCAGCCCTTCGGCATCAGCTTCAAGGAATAGTGGAACCTGTACTGTTGTCCTGGCCGAAACTGCCATTGCCTCACCTGTTCGCTTGCGAATGCCAGAGTAAGGTTTTACAGTCACGCCTGCGGGTTTAGTCGTTTTGGATTTACCTGCCGCATTGAAAGCTTGCTGAACATCTTCCCTTCTTATTTGTGATCCGCTTGGTACAATCAAGTTTATGTCAACACCCAATTCATGGGCGAGCTTCTTTGCGGAAGGTGAAATCCGGACGCGCGTTTTACCTGGCTCAGATGAGCCGCTTGATTCATGTTTAGTGGTTTTTTCTTCGGATTTGACAACCACTTCTGCTTTTGGTGCTACTTCCTGACCAATCATCGCTGGGATATCAGCTGGCAGGTTTTCGCCTTTCTCTAAAATAACCGCCAATACGCTGTTGCAGGGAACCTCCTCACCAACGGTATGAATTATCTTGGCCAAAATTCCGCTTGCCGGTGCCTCAACTTCATTCGTGGCTTTATCAGTCTCAATTTCAAGGATAAGATCACCCTCTTTAATTGCAGCGCCTTCTTTTGCTAACCAGCTGACGATGCGTCCTTCTATCATGTTCATGCCAAGTTTCGGCATTGTAAAATATGTTGCCATTTAGCCCTCAGTTCTTATACTTTATCCATCATTTGGAGAATAGCTTGCTTAATTTTCTCTTCGCTGGGGATGACCATGCTTTCCAGGGTATGGTTATAAGGCATGGGAACGTTCAAACCCGCCACGATGACAGGCTTCTCATCTAATTCTTCAAACCCACGTTCAACTACTTGCGAAACGATCTCAGCGCCGATACCTGAGCGTCGGTTTGCTTCGTGGGTAACGATCAGCCGATGCGTTTTACTGACCGATTTAAGGACAGTGTCATAGTCAAACGGATAAATTGTCCGCGGGTCTATTACTTCACATTCAATTCCGAGCGCACTGAGTTCTTCTGCGGCTGCTATTGCTTTATGAACCATAATGGAAATTGCGACAATGGTTACATCGCTGCCTTCACGGCGGACAACTGCCTGACTAAACGGGGTTGTATACTCCTCATCGGGTACTTCCCCCTGGATTTCATAGCCGCGTTTGTGTTCAAAGAATATAACCGGGTCATTACCTCGAATTGCGGTTTTAAGTAGCCCTTTTGCGTCAAATGGTGTGATAGGCATAACAACCTGTAGTCCGGGTACATGGCTGAACCAGGCTTCAAAAGACTGTGAATGTTGTGCTGCCTGCCCGCCGCCAGCGCCAACCGGGGCACGAATAACCAATGGAACATTGGTCTTTCCACCGAACATATAGCGGATCTTTGCGATCTGGTTGACGATCTGGTCCATCGGAATGGTAATCCAATCGGAATATAAAATCTCAGCAATTGGGCGCAGCCCAGTAATTGCAGCACCAAGGCATGCCCCCACGAAAGCTGCTTCAGAGATAGGTGTATCCCGAACGCGGTCCGCTCCAAATTTTTCAAAGAGGCCGGTTGTCAAACCAAAAGGATTTCCTCGTACCCCAACATCACACCCCATGATGATCACGGAAGGGTCACGTTCGAATTCCTCGTGAAGTGCTTCGTTGATCGCTTTTTTTATTGTTATTACTCTGCCCATTAGTCACCACCATATTTTTTCATAAATTCTTGAGAATATAATCCATCCCACAACGTATCCTCAGTAGGTTCTGGTGCTTTCTTGGCATGCTCTATTGCTGCATCCACTTCCTTTTTCACTGATGCATTAATTTGCTCGATCACTTCAGCGCTTGCTGTGCCGGATGAGACAAGAAATTCATACATGCGTTTTAGAGGATCCATCTCTTCCTGCCAGGGATCGTTGGTGCTTATGTCTCGGTAGCGCTCATCGTCAGCAACAAAGTGCCCGATGTAGCGGTAGAAGCGGGCTTCAATCAAGGTGGGTCCATCGCCCTTTCGTGCTCTTTCAGCTGCAGAACGTACTGCTTCGTATACAGCAAACGGGTTGAATCCATCCACAGTTACACCGGGTATACCGTAGCCAATTGCGCGGTCTGATATTCTCGGGTTGTTGGTTGCTTTGTTATACGGCATAGAGATTGCCCACTGATTGTTTTCACACAGGAAGATGACTGGCAGTTTCCAGGCGGCTGCCAGATTAATTGACGAATGCCAAATACCCTGATTAGTGCCGCCATCGCCGTGGAAGCAAATGGTGACATTGTCTCTCTTGAGTACCTGAGATGACAAAGCGGCCCCTACTGCGATTGGCATACCGCTGCCGACGATCCCGGTAGCACCCAGCATGCCATCATCTACAGACGCAATGTGCATGGAGCCCCCCTTCCCTTTGCAGTACCCATCGGCTTTGCCCATTAATTCAGACATCATTTTATCTACATCCCCGCCCATGGCGATAACGTGCCCATGCCCACGGTGGGTACTGGTGATGGTGTCGCCCTTTTTGAGGGCTGCGCATGCGCCGACTGCAACCGCTTCTGCACCTAAATATGCGTGAGCTAATCCATAGATAAAATTCTGTTTCCAAAGGTCTTTAACGTTGGTGTCAAATTCCCGAATGAGCACCATTTTGCGGTAGATCTCAATCACCTCTTCTTTTGAGAGGTCATCTGGCTTATTAAGCTCTTTCATTACTTCTTTTTTAAATTGTTTCAGCTTGGCAAGGGATTCTTCCATGCTAATTGTACTGACTGGCATGCTTTTCCTCCTATAAGAATTTTATAATTCCAGTTCTTCGCCTGGATCAATAACACTGACTTTCGCGGATAGCAGCCCACTTTTCTTGGCGGCATCTGCTAACTTAATAAATTTCTTCACGCTGGGTGAATCCTTCGAAACGTAATGGCTGGCTACTATATGGTTCAAACCAAGCCACTGGCTGGCCAGAATGGCTTCTTCTTCTGTTAATTCTCCGCACAGATAGTTTTCCATGTGAGGGAGTGAATTTTCAGGTAATGCGACGTGCATTAAACCCACGGTTGGTTTATAAAGCTCTCCCCACATTTTCATGTCATAAGTTATGGCAGAATCACCAGGATGGTAGATGCGAATGTCAGGTTCGGTTTCAATGATGAATCCCATTGCGGGTCCAGATAAAAGTTCCCCGTTTGGCATAATTGAGAATGACCAGTGGTGGCTTTCTAATGGGCGAACGTGAATACCGTCAACATTCATTGCCATACCCCAAATTGTCACACGCAGCAGATCGGGATCTATCTTATATTGTGTCTTCAGACGATGTAGTACATCCAGGGCGCAGATCACTTTACAGTGATATCGTTCTATGATCTCCGGAGCATCGCCGAAATGGTCATAGGCGTTGTGTGAGATCAATAAAAGGTCGACCTGCTCCAATTCTGCCGGCGAGCAGGGGGCCACTGGATTGTTATTGAGGAATGGATCAATCACAATATGCTTATTATCCGGTGTGATAATCTTGTATCCCGCATAGCCAAAGAAATTCAGTTTTGTGCCCATTTTGCCTCTATTTATTCAATTGGTGTTTTAATCCTTCTACAACTGCGCGTTGAGATTGGTCAAGATGATCGCTCATTGCATCAGCGGATTTTTCCGCATCTCTTGATTTGAGAAAATTTAATATATTTCTATGGTAACTGCAGGCCTCTTCAGCGACTCCTGGTGCGGAAGTGCCTGTCCAAATGAGTTCAGATAAAGCTTCGGTTAATGGTTCCAACATGACATTAAAAAGGGGATTTCCGCTAGCCCTTGCTAAAGTAATATGAAATTCCATATCCCATTTTGAAAAGGCATCAATATTCGTTGTCGATTCATACATATTTTCTAGGATTGATTCAAGTCTTTCTATATCCTCACTTGTTGCACGCTCTGCCGCCAGCTTGACAACCTGAATTTCAAGAACTCGGCGCACTTCCATTAGTGAATCAAATGTAAAGCGCTTCCCTTGTGTTGAGAGGTACATTCCAAGTGAATCAGTAACATCTTCAACTTTGACCGCTCGGACATATGTACCAGAGCCAACTTGGGATTTAACAAGACCACGCGCTTCAAGCGCGCGGGTTGCTTCACGGATGACAGTACGGCTGACCTGGAAGGTTTCACAAAGCTCACGTTCAGTAGGCAGGCGGTCGCCTGGTCTAATCTGGCGGGAAAGGATCAACTGCTTGATTTGTTCAGCTACTTGACTTGAAAGTTTTTCTTGACGCTTTACTGGAGTGTATGAATTATTCATAATTGGTATGATGATATGATAACATACAGATTCCAATAATTCAAGTATTTCAAGAAAAAATCCTATCGAAACCTGGTATTCACTACATTCAGAAAATATCAAGCCATAAAATTTAGCCTCTCAATACCCCTCTTATACTTATACTTCAGTATTTCGTTCTTCTATTCAGTAGATATGCCTGCTGATTAAACAAACATTTAATCAATTGAGAGGGGAAAATTTGGTTGATATATTCATTCAGACACTTCACTCTTTGCCAATAATAATGATGTGACTGGATCACATCTTTTTTATTGCTCCTAATTGTTTCTGTATTTCTTTCGAATCACCCTGTTTACATTTTTTATCTAAAGCTAGGTTGAGTTATTTGCATTCTTTGCCACTTTCCACTATGTAAAATCATCCGGGCTTGCGCCGTTTCTCTCAACGACTTGACAAAGTGTTTGCGAAAGTGGCTTTTTATTATCACACCAAATCACCCCCTTTATCCCCTCAAAATCCCCCAAATTTTTTTAAAACTGTCACCTTTTGTCTCCTTGAATAGAAACGTGACGCACCAGGGCTTACTACTATCCAGTGGAGAGTAGCAAGGTCTCTTCTTCCGAACCTACTAGTATAAAGAATAAAAGAGGTATCCTCCCTATACAGAATCTAATC
>CAZBCD010000121.1:0-7085 GCA_964490205.1 uncultured Pelolinea sp.
ATTAAAGTTCCTTTATCTTGTCAATTTTGTCATTTGTTTTTCAACACCCTCTTTTCATCTTCTATTGACTGCGTTTAGACAGCATGCTAATATAATAAGTGTCATTTTTATTATAAAAAATGTAAATGCAAGATGTTTTGGAGGAGAACAACTCATGAAGCATAAAAACTTTGTACTCATAGTCGCCCTGATTATCATCAGCAGTATCATCGCATCCTGTACGCGATCCGCATCAGGTGGACCATCTGATGCCGCAGTGGAGGATTCAGAACTGCCCAATCCGGTTTCCACCCAATCACAACTGATGAAGGATATTATTTCCGGAACACAAACAGCAATGGCTGCCCCCCTAGACGCTACCGCCGAAGCACCTGCTGAAGATGGCGAGGGAGAAACTGCAGGCGAAGGCACAGTAGAAACCACTCCCGAACCAGAAGGGGAGGAAGAGGAGATTATTCTCCCTACCTCAACAGCCGGTCCTCCACCCGTCGTTGAATTGAAATATAACTCTACGAGATGTGGTCCGAATATCTATTTATGCATTGTTAGCTATCAAAAAGATCAGACAGTTACAGTGCAGGCTACTCACCCCTGGTTGTTAGATGATATGGACATTACTTTCAAATTAGGCCCAGAAGGCATGTATGATTTCAGCCAATACATCGTTGCCGGTACGGCAAAATATGAGCCTGATTCCTCAATAGGATATGGATTCCAGGCAACCCTGAACATTCCCGACAGCTTGAGGGGAACAGCGACGATCGTTGTCCTATTAGAAACCAACAATCTGGAATATTTTGGGTCGGATTATTACAGTAACGATTAAACATCTTATTAAAATATAGAGACCCGCGCTAATAAGCGCGGGTTTTTTCGTGCTACACTACGTGGCGAGGTGCGCAGTGAAACATTCAATAATATCGAGGAAAAACGTTTTTAATGGTCACGCCTTTGATGTCCAGGAATTGTATGTATCTCTTCCGAATGGGCAAAAAAGGAATTATGACCTAGTAGATCATCGGGATTCGGTAACAATCATCCCGATTGATGAAACTGGAAAGATCTGGTTTGTCGAGCAATTTCGAATGGGCAGCGAGAGTTCTCTAATCGAACTTCCGGCAGGAGTCATAGAAGGAAACGAGGAACCCTTCGCATGCGCCAAGCGTGAAGTAAGAGAGGAGATCGGTATGGCTGCCGGGAAGTTGGTTCAGATCGGATCTATATATTTAGCACCCGGCTATTCTAATGAGCTCAATCATATTTTTCTTGCGAAAGATCTCAAGCCAGATCCCCTTCAACAGGATGAGGATGAGTTTCTTTCAATTAAGAAATATTCTAGGGAAGAGCTAACTGAATTAATTCATGAAGGAGCCCTGATAGATAGTAAAAGCTTGGCTACCCTGTATTTGTACGAACAAAAATATTTATAAATCTTTCATCAAAGGATTTTTTTCAAATTTAAAAGTGGTATGATTAAGCCGGTTTTGTGACAAAACCGTTCGTTTTCCCTTATCTCTTCTCGGGAATAATCAAATATCATTTCTTATAAGGAGTTCTTTTATGAAACGTCGACAGGTTATGATGGATGGCAATGAGGCAGTTGCCTACACTGCATACCGCCTTAACGAAGTAATTGCTATTTATCCAATCACACCCTCCTCGCCAATGGGGGAACATGCAGACGCATGGGCTGCGAAAGGAATCCCTAATGTTTGGGGAACAGTACCGTTGGTTATGGAAATGCAGGCTGAGGGTGGCGCGGCAGGTGCGGTCCATGGCGCGCTTACCACCGGTTCATTGACAACCACTTTCACAGCTTCACAGGGATTGCTGTTGATGATTCCAAATATGTATAAGATAGCGGGCGAGTTAACTCCGACTGTTTTCCACGTCTCTGCTCGCTCTGTTGCCGCACAGGCTCTATCCATTTTCGGCGACCACACCGATGTAACTGCTGCTCGTGCAACTGGCTTTGCCATGTTAGCTTCCCGCTCGGTCCAAGAAGCACACGATATGGCTCTCATCTCTCAGGCAGCAAGCTTAGAATCAAGGGTCCCATTCCTGCACTTTTTTGATGGTTTCCGCACCTCCCATGAGGTCAATAAACTTGAGTTGATTGACGAAGAAGTGATAAAAGAGATGATCGACGATGAATTCGTCTTTGAACACCGGTCGCGGGGCCTCTCTTCCGATCACCCTTCCATCAGAGGAACCTCTCAGAATCCTGATGTATTCTTTCAAGCTCGCGAAACAGTTAATCCTTTCTATGATAAATGTCCCACAATTACTCAGAAAGCAATGGATAAGTTTGCTAAGCTGACAGGCCGCGAATATCATCTCTTTGAATATGCTGGCGCGCCTGATGCAGAACGCGTGATGGTTTTGATGGCTTCCGGTGCTGAAACAGCCGAGGAAACCGCAAAATTCATGGCCGCGCAAGGTGAGAAAGTTGCTGTCATAACTGTGCGCTTATACCGTCCATTTGATGTTGAGAATTTCTTGAAAGCACTTCCTAAGACTGTCAAAGCGATCGCTGTATTAGACCGCGCCAAAGAGCCGGGCGCCGACGGGGAGCCACTCTACAAAGATGTTGCCACAGCAGTTTTAGAAAGCATAAAAAACGGCAGTGCTCCTTTCGACAGCCAGCCGGTTGTAATGGGTGGACGATTTGGGCTTTCCTCTAAAGAATTCACGCCCGGTATGGTTAAAGGCGTTCTTGACGAGTTAAAAAAGGACCAGCCGATCAAATCATTCTCTGTGGGTATCAAAGATGATCTCACGCACAAGAGCATAAGCTACGATCCTGATTTTGAGATCGAGGGCGATGATATCGTGCGTTGTGTGTTCTTCGGGCTGGGTTCTGACGGTACTGTTGGTGCTAACAAGAACTCGACCAAGATCATTGGTGAAGAGACCGACAACTACTCACAGGGTTATTTTGTCTATGACTCGAAGAGAGCCGGAGCAATGACCATCTCACATCTTCGTTTCGGCCCCAAACCAATCAAATATCCATATTTGATTGGTAATAACAAAGCGAACTTTGTTGCATGCCATCAATTCTCCTTCCTTGAGAAATATGACATGCTTAAATACGCCAAACCCGGCAGCGTCTTTCTCCTCAACAGCATGTATGGAAAAGATGAAGTATGGGATCATCTTCCTATCGAAGTTCAGTCTGGCATCATTGAGAAAAACCTGAAATTCTATATCATCGATGCCTACGATGTCGCTGATAAAACCGGTATGGGCATCCGCATTAACACTATTATGCAAACCTGTTTCTTCGCTATCAGCGGTGTTCTACCGAAAGATGAAGCCATCGAGGAGATCAAAAAATCTATCAAGAAAACCTATAGTAAGCGAGGAGACGCGGTTGTCAAACAGAATTACACCGCGGTTGATTCTTCCTTAGAGAACCTTTTCCAGGTCAAAGTACCTGGCAAAGCAACCAGCACTACAAAACGCCTCCCGCCAGTACCAGAGAACGCTCCAGTTTTCGTGAAGGACGTGTTGGGAACCATCATTGCGAAGAATGGAGATGATCTACCAATTAGCAAGTTGCCAAATGACGGAACCTACCCAACCGGTACTACTCAATGGGAAAAACGGAATATCGCTCTTGAAATCCCCGTTTGGGAACCTGACCTTTGTATACAATGCGGAAAATGTGCTTTCGTCTGCCCGCATGCGGTTATTCGCACTAAGGTTTATGACGCGGAATTGTTAAAGGGCGCGCCAGCAACCTTCAAATCAATGGACGCGAAGTTTAAGGAGTTTCCCGGGACAAAATTCACCGTTCAGGTTTCTCCTGAAGACTGCACTGGCTGCGGTATGTGCGTAGAAAACTGCCCGGTTGTAGATAAAACCAATCCCGAACGCAAAGCTATAAACATGGCGCCCCAACCGCCGCTTCGGGAAAAGGAAAGCGAGAATTGGGAATTCTTCTTCGATTTGCCAGATCCCGATCGAACTAAATTCATTCCTAATACAGTCAAGAATTCACAGTTGTTGCGGCCGTTATTCGAATTCTCCGGTGCTTGCGCAGGCTGCGGTGAAACACCTTATGTCAAATTACTGACCCAGTTATTCGGCGATCGCACTGTTATCGCAAACGCCACCGGATGCTCATCCATCTACGGCGGCAACCTGCCAACTACACCGTATACGTTTAACAATGAGGGTCGAGGACCTGCGTGGTCAAACTCCCTCTTTGAAGACAATGCGGAATTTGGCTTAGGTATGCGCCTTACAACTGATAAGCAAACCGGTTTCGCCAAAGAATTGGTCAAACGTTTATCCACTTCAATTGGCAGTCAATTGACTGAAGAACTGCTTTCTGCAGATCAATCAGATGAAGCTGGAATTCAAGCCCAGCGCGCCAGGGTCTCGCAATTGAAAAAGAAATTGAGTGAAATTAAAGATCCTGCCTCCAAACAGCTTTTAAGTGTGGCGGATATGCTGGTACGCAAAAGCATCTGGATCGTCGGCGGCGATGGCTGGGCGTATGACATTGGTTATGGCGGCCTGGACCATGTGTTAGCCTCCGGATACAACGTAAATGTGCTTGTCCTGGATACAGGTGTGTATTCAAACACGGGCGGTCAATCATCCAAGGCGACCCCCCGCGGTGCTGTCGCGAAATTTGCTGCCAATGGGAAAGGCCTCCCACGCAAAGACCTGGGTATGATCACTATGTCTTATGGATATGTCTACACGGCACAGGTAGCAATGGGGGCTAGCGATATTCAAACCCTTCGCGCCTTCCGCGAAGCGGACGCGTATGATGGTCCATCGATAATCATTGCTTATACGCACTGCATTGCCCATGGCTACGACATGAAATACGGCCTCAATCAGCAAAAATTAGCAGTAAAATCTGGCGTCTGGCCAATCTATCGATTCAATCCGGGTAATATCAAAGAAGGCAAGAATCCGTTGAAACTCGATTACAAGGAACCCAGTATTCCCGTGAAAGATTTTGCCTATAATGAAACCCGCTATCGGATGCTCGTGCAAACCAATGAAGAACGGGCAGAAGAACTGCTCAAACTGGCACAAGGGGATGCAAATTCCAGATGGATGAAATACAGCCAGATGGCCGCCGTTGACTACAGTCATATGAAAAGCGGCGAATAGAGACACGCAACCGCGAAGGTGTTACCACCTTCGCGGTTTTTGTATTGCCGAAAGGAGAATAATGGCCAACCTTAAGACAAGATATCTGGGGCTGGATCTGAAAAACCCCCTCGTTGCCTCCTCATCCACTTTATCAAAGAAATTAACTAACATAAAAAAGATGGAGGATGCCGGAATTGCATGTGTGGTTCTCTACTCGTTATTTGAAGAGGAGATTACTCACGAATCAATGGCCCTGGATTATTTTCTTTCCCGGGGAACTGAGTCATTCGCAGAAGCGCTTACTTATTTTCCAGACCTCGATAACTACAACACAGGGCCAGAAAAATATCTGAGTTTGATCTCAAAAGCAAAAGAAAGTGTTCAGATCCCTATCATAGCCAGCCTTAACGGAATTTCCAGCGGTGGTTGGATCGAATATGCTAAATGGATAGAACAAGCGGGAGCTGATGCCCTGGAGTTGAACCTCTACTACGTTTCAACAGAACTGGACGTGACTGGGGTTGAATTAGAAAAAGCGTATGTTGAACTTTTTGAAAATATCCGAAAAGAGATTAAGATCCCAATAGCCGTGAAATTAAGTCCCTTCTTCACCAGTTTTTCAAACATTGCCGCTGGTCTGGTGGGCGCGGGAGCGGATGGGTTGGTGCTATTCAATCGGTTTTACCAGCCCGATATTAATATTGAGGATATGCGGGTAAAACCTACTCTTGAGTTATCCACTTCTTCCGATTTACTACTGCCGCTGAGATGGATGGCAATTCTCTACAAGAAAGTGAAAGCAGACCTTGCCCTAACGAGCGGCATTCATAGCGGTGAAGATATTGTCAAAGCATTGATGGCAGGGGCATCAGTTGTTATGAGTGCGTCTGAATTAGTGAAAAATGGTATTGATCGAGCAATGTCACTACTGCAGGAATTTTCCAATTGGATGGATAAGCATGAATATGAATCCGCCGACAGTCTCCGCGGTATACTCAGCCAACACTCAGTCGCACATCCAGCCGCTTTCGAACGTGCAAATTATATGAAAGCGCTTACATTATTTGATAATAGATTTTAGAAGCATCAGCACAAACAAGCAATTTATGATAAAAACTGCCACCAGAAATGGATATTATCATGGCAGTTTTTTTATCACCAAATCACACGGAAATCATGAAAAACCCGGGGTATATCTACACTGTCCCGAACGAATGATTTCACTCCAGCGAAACCAAAATATCAGCAAATTGTAAAATGCGCAGGATATGGTTTACATATAAAGAAAACTCTTAAACGATTCAATAAATAAAATCACCTCCATGTACAACGACCGAAGGTGTTTATGTTCTCTATTTCGTTTTAGTATTTTGAATCCGGGGTTTTTTCTGGCGATATGTGATTCTCGCGCGTGTTAGATCGTAGGGCGATATTTCTAATTTAACACGGTCACCCAGTAGAATACGGATGTAATATCGGCGCATCTTTCCAGATAAATAAGCCAGGACCTCATGGTCATTATCCAATCGAACGCGGAACTGCGTTCCGGGCAGTGCTTCGATCACTGTGCCTTCAGTTTCGATTTTCTCTTCTTTACCCATGAAAACTCCTTTCTTGCCTTTTTTGTTTCAACGATCTTAGCATGCTGTTTTGAATGGTCGCATCTTTATCTTCAACTGGTCTTTATACAACTGTTGTCATTAGAAAATTTACTTCCCTCCATCTAAAAGACATACACAGAACAAAAAACCCGGCTGATTTACAACCATCAGTCGAGTTCAAATTCTGAGGTAAACCAGTTTGTATTTGGAGCTATTACTTAATAGCGCCTCCTAGTATATTTTTATCCTTGCGGATTGTTAATTGCCCATAATTATAAGGGCTAGAATTTGTGCTGTCAAATTCAATAATCGAGGGTGTGGAAAAATCAGGAAAAAGAAGGAGATAATATACCCATTTCGGGG
>CAZBCD010000122.1:0-7022 GCA_964490205.1 uncultured Pelolinea sp.
CGCCTGTGGTATTCTTAAATAATCACTGTTGCACTTGATACTTGAATCCAAGTCACTTTTATACATGCAGGCAATAATAAAAAGAATCCTCCACCTGAACAACGCCATCGTTAAATTGGATGCTAAACCCCTGCGCCGCAACCGCATTTTTGAATTGCCCATTTCCTGAAGAACACGCACTCTCAAATTAATTCTATGGTGGATTAGCTAGAATACACCCCTCGTTTTAGCATTTCAAAATATATGGTTCCCTGCTCTAATAATTTTTTCACATAAGCCAGTGACTGGTCCGCATCCAATTCGGCAAGGTTATCAGTGTGCCTTGCCAGAAGCCCTTCAGTGAAATAGCTGAGCAGCTCCATTGCCTGATCAACCGAAACACCCTTCCTCAATCGGGAAATGTCCAACCCCTCCGACATCTGGTCTTTACTGGCTGCAGCATATGATTTAAACCTGCCCTGCATATCTGCTTTCAATTCGTCCGGTATCTTCAGCAGCGTTCGGAAGAAGAAGCGGTACAAGTGCGGTGCGTGCACCGCGAAACGCATTCTCACCTCAAACATATACAACAGACGGTCAAACAAGTCTGGCGGCAGGTCCTCAGTGTACGCCTCCACAAATTCGATATATCTGTTCACCGCATGATCAACCAGATACAGGAACAAATTCTTTTTATTTTTAAAAAAATAAAACAGTGTGCCTTTAGGGATGCCGGCATTCTTTACGATCGTGTTTGTAGAGGCACGCGCATATCCCTTATCCCCAAATTCTTCGAGGCACACTTTAATGATCTTCTGCTGCTCTGTGGGCGGCAGCTTTTCAAATTGACCGATCATGTAAATATATACTCCAATGATCTATTTCAATTTGTAATGGACCGTATATTGGGATTCTTTGAAATATTTCCAATCCTTAAACATACGCATCCAACCCAATTTCTTATGGTTGGTTTCAAAGTAAGACCATTCATCCAGATATTGGATGCCGGGATGCCATTCTTCCATTTCCCTGCTGTAGTCCAAACCAAAATGGAATCCGGCATTCTCTCCCATATTTAACCGCTTGCTCATTTTAGCGGAGGTTAGTTTGCCCCACATACCCTTTGTCCACTGCTTTCTTACCACTTCACACACCAGTTCGCTGCCAGGAAACCGCTTTCGCAGATCCAGCACCAACTGCATAACCTTATCCGGGTCCAGATACATAAATACACCCTCTGCAATGAACATCACATCTTGTGTGCCAATCCTTTCGACAGCGTCCATCCATCGGTAATCGAAAACAGAACCAGCAATCATCTGGTAACGGTCGTTTTCATCGAGGAGTTTCTTCTTAAAATTGATCATTTCCGGTAGATCCACATCAAAAAACCGTAGTTTTCTGTTATCTATACGGAAGAATCTGGAATCCATTCCACAGCCAATATTGACAATCACTGCGCCTGGGTTTTTCTTCAGAAATTCCAGCGCGTACTCATCATATCTGAGTGCACGCAGTGCGATATGCACAACCGCGCGCGGATCCAGGTCGCGGGTTGCTAACCGCTTTAACAGCTTACTGTTTGATTTTTCCAAGATCGGAGCGAGTTTCTGTGCCATTTCAACTGATTTTTCGTCATGAATGATCGGATTTTCCGATTGGCTTTCAATCGCTTTACAGTATAAAGTCAATAAACCAGTCTCTTCTACATCAGAGAGTAGCAATCTTTCATCATTCATATTCATTTCGGCTCCTTTACTGACCACATGGTCAGTTAAAGTATAGCAAAAATACTCGAATTAGTAAAGAGGAAATATATTAAGATCTGTGATTTTTATCCATGTCATGCACCCAGGCTGCTTTATTGATCGGTGCCTCATCATAGGCAGCCATCTGATCAATCAAATCACTCGAATCAACCGCTGATAAGATCATCTCCCGATGCGGTGCGTGGAGGAACATCTCCTGCACCGCGTGATCCAGAAACGCCAGAAATTTCCTGTAATAATTTTCCACATTCAGCAGTCCGCATGGTTTAGCATGCATGCCCAATTGCGCCCATGTTAATACCTCAAAGAATTCTTCAAACGTACCGTACCCGCCCGGTAGCGCAATGTATCCATCAGCCAGTTCAGCCATACGGGCTTTGCGCTCATGCATCGAGCTAACTACAATCAAACCATCTAATCCCATAAACGCCACTTCCTGGTCAGCGATCGATTGTGGAATTACCCCTGTTACTTTACCCCCACCTGCCAGGGCTGCCCGCGCCACTTCTCCCATCAATCCCACGCTCGCTCCGCCGTACACCAGGTGGATTCCCCTGCTGGCAATCTCTGTCCCGAGCTGTTGAGCGGCTGCGCGGTAAGCAGGCAACCGCCCTGGGCTTGATCCGCAGTACACACAAATTGTGTTGACTTCCATTTACTCGTCCACTCTTTCCACAAGGATGGTGCCATTGGTCATTAATGCGGCAATTGCTCCCACCGCAGCCAGTTGGGGCACCAGCAGAACACCCACCACACCTAACGTAAGCGGGATATCTATCAGCGTGCGTCCTTTTTCATTTTGGATGATCACACGTCGGATATTGCCTTCATGGACCAACTCTTTTATTTTGGAAATCAATTCCTCGCCCGAAACATGGATCTCTTCTGTATGTGTTTTTTCTGCCATTTTTCCTCTTTTCCTTGAATTCGATTTTTCCGATCCCATCTTTCAACTTATCTATTCTAATGCCTATTTGACCCGTTCAATCAGATCTAAACACAGCGCGGTTTTCCGCTCCTCCTCTGACAATGCCCTTTTTCCATACACGCTGGTAAGCGCTTTCTGCTCTGCTTCTGGATACCATTGACTAACGATCCGCTATAAGATCGTGGTGATGCTTTCCTCCACAGTTGATCCTCGTGCCACCAGGTGGTCAGGATTACCATCCGGGTAGAATGTTGCCCAGTAGAACCGGTCTCGCGTGTGTCTGCGGATGCTGCCGTCCAGGCATAATTCCACTTCGGCACCTACCGCATCCCTCAGCGCGATGCCCACTGTCCCGCCATCGCGGAAGATTTCAGCACGCGTGATCTCAATCGGGAATACTAAAGCGTGTACGGTATTTTTTATCATATTCCGCATTCATTTATATTTTGCATTTTTACTGCTATCAAGTATAGATTAAAAATAATACACCCTCGTTTGAGGGTGCATTTGTCATCTTTTTATATGTAAACTACGCAATAACTTTCTCGATCGCTTCCATTACATCCGGTGTTAATTTTTCTACGACATCTACTGCTTTCATATTCTGGCGAACCTGCTCCACACGGCTGGCGCCGGTGATCACCGCATTCACATTGGGATTCTTCAACAGCCAGGCAATCGACAACTGCGCAGTCGAAACACCTATATCATTGGCAATTCCTGTTAATTTACTGACTTTTTCATTCAGCGCCTTATCAGTTAACTGTTCCAGCAGCCAATCATAATATTTAATTGAACCCCGTGATCCTTTAGGTATGCCGTTGATATACTTCCCCGTCAGCAATCCAGAAGCCAGCGGACTCCAGGTAGTTAGGCCATATCCATAATCACTGAAAAGGCACGCGTACTCCACCTCAACACGCTCACGGTGGAACATGTTGTATTCCGGCTGCTCCATTATGGGTTTATGCAGGTGATGCCGTTCTGCGATCTCGATCGCAGCGATGATATCCGCGGCAGGCCATTCGGATGTGCCCCAGTAAATCGCCTTTCCTGATTCCACAATATTATGCATCGCCCACACCGTCTCTTCTATGGGAGTGGTAGTATCCTGGCGGTGGCAATAAACCAAATCCACATGGTCCAATCCCAACCGCTTAAGCGATCCGTCGATTGCTTCTAATAGATATTTCCGGTTGAGTGTATTCTTCTCATTGATCCCCTCGTTCAGTCCCCAGAAGAATTTAGTAGAGATCAAGTAGCTGGAGCGCCGCCAGCCCAATTTCTTCAGGGCCGCCCCCATGATCTTTTCAGATTCACCTTTTGCATATCTTTCTGCGTTATCAAAAAAATTCACGCCTGCTTCACGCGCTGCGGACATCATTTCCACCGCCGAGTCCAAATTCACCTGGTTGTGAAACGTCACCCACGATCCCAACGACAGTTCGCTCACGCGCAAACCGGACCGCCCTAAATGCCTGTATTCCATGATTACTCCCTCGTCTGAATAATTGCTCTTATCAGTACTCTACTCTAAAACAAGAGAAATTTCTATCATCAATACATTAACGTATACCTGATTGATAATTTGTGAAGCAGTTAATCGCCCAAATGTTTAATGTAGATGCGCCGGCGTTTGTGCTGGCGGCGCTCAAAATGTTTCCACTGCGCCTGCACAGCGATATTTGATTCCAGTTCCGGGTTTGATTCCACCTTCTTTATCCCGAAATCACGGAACACTTCGAACATGCGGTTGATCAACACAGCGTTAACGCCCTTTCCCTGGTATTCTTTAGCTACAGCCACCAGCAAAAGATCCGCGCGTCTATTTTTCTTCAGCGCTCGCATCAGGTGGAAGGCACCAAACGGGAACAGCCTCCCTTTTGAGCTCTGCAGCGCTTTAGAGAGGGATGGGATAGTCACCCCAAATGCGACCATGTGCCCACCAGCGTCTACGATCACAGGTACAAATTCCGGTGAGATAAATCCGAAATACTGGTTGATATAAGCATTCACCTGCTCCTCGCTTAACGGCACCACACCGTACAGGTGTTTGTATTCCGCACCCAGCATATCAAACAACTCATGCGCATATGGGAGCAGCTCTTTTTTATGTTTTACTTCCAGCAGGCGCAGGTTGTTGCGCTTCAATACCAATTCGGCAAGTTTGGCAATCTTTGGATCCACTGCATCCGGCATTGGTATTTCATATTCCAGATAATCTACATCCTTCACATACCCTGCCTTCGTCATATGATCGCTGTAATACGCGTAGTTGTAGCCAGCCGCTTGTGTGGCAAGTTCCTCAAACCCTTCAACCAGCATCCCGGCGTGGTCCAGGTTAGTGAAACCCATTGGGCCATGTACTGCCGTCAAACCCTCATCGCGTGCCCAACTTTCCACTTTTTCCAGCAACGCCAGCGTTACCGCGGGGTCATCAACAACATCAAACCAGCCGAAGCGCATATAAGGCTGCCCCCATTTTTCCTTATGCCTGCGGTTGATGATCCCGGCGATGCGTCCCACCACTTGACCGCCTTCATAAGCCAGCCAGCAGCGCGCTTTGCAGTAAGCAAACGCGGGGTTCTTGTCACAGTTAAGGGTATTCATTTCATCTGACCGCAGTGATGGTACCCAATATGCGTTTCCCGCATACAAACGGTGCGGGAAATCAACAAATGCTTTCAATGTTTTTTTGGTATGGACTTCTTTTATTCGTACATCCATAAGCACATCTTCTTAAAGTAGTTTATTTCTCTATGATCGAAACCGATTCCATCACGTCGCCTGTGAAATCCGGCTTTCTCGAGGGATCGCGGCGTGTGAGTGCGTTGATCGTCTCCATACCCTCCACAACCTGCCCGAAGATCGTATAGCCTCCGTTCAGGTGGGGCGTCGCCCCGAAAGTAATGAAGAACTGGTTGCCATTCGTGTCGCGCCCGGCATTCGCCATTGCAATCACGCCAGCTTTATCAAACATCAAATCTGAATCTTCATTAACAAATTTGTATCCCGGTCCATCCGATCCGGTGCCGGTTGGGTCACCGCCCTGTGCCATAAATCCATCCAGCACGCGGTGGAAGGTTACGCCATCAAAGAACCCTTCCCGCGCCAGGAACACAAAACTATTCACGGTGATGGGTGCCTCTTCCGAGCGTAAGCGGATCGTGAAAGATTTCCCATTTTCCATCTTCACCTCCGCGCTGTACTCTTTCGCGGTATTAAGGGTCATCTCAGGGATTGCACCATATTGTTTTTTCTTTAAGTTATCTGTCATTGGTTTCCTTTTTAATTATGATTATTGGTTATTCAGCGCGAGCAATTATACCCACCGCTTCTAGTTATCACATCCCTCTTTTTTTTTATGCAGCTATTTATTGATTATTCCGAGTATCCGCACAGCGCCACTGGCCCTGGACCGGTATGCACCCCTAAAATTGGGCTGACGATCTGGATGAATAATTCCGTCGGCTCAAACTCACCCATGATCCGTGCGGCCATTTCTTCCGCGTCCGCCAGTGCATTATTGTGCATAACAGCAATATGCGTCGGTTTATCTGTGCCTAAGTGCTTGAAAAAAGTCTTATACAGATTTTTCAGCCCCATCTTATGCGACCGTGCCGGCATACCCATTCCCACCGTTCCAGTGTCCGCCTTCACAGTGATCATCGGTTTAATTTGCAGCACCGAATCGGCCCATTTAACTGCGTCGCCGATGCGCCCGCCCTTGCTGAGATATTCGATCGTATCCAGTGAGATGTAGAACACCATCTTTTCTCGTACCTTTTCCGCCGCGGCGATCATCTCCTCCATCCCTCCACCTGCTTCCCGCGCGCGGGCAGCGGCGATCACCTGCCAGCCCAACCCCATCGAGTTATTGCGGCTGTCCATCACCCGCACAGGAATGGAAAAACCTTTCCCCGCCTGAACCGCTGAAGCCATCGTACCGCTCATCGCGCTGCTGATTGTGATGCACAGAATCTCATCTGCCCCTGCACCCTTCACTTTTTCGAAGATATCCGTGAAATCTTTCGGAGACGACTGCGAGGTGGTTGGATGGTGCTTGTCCGTTACCAGGCGTTCATAAAATGCCTGCGCGCTGATATCCACGCCGTCCAGCAGCTGTTCGTCACCAAAAACGATCGTCAGCGGGAGCACCGTGATCTCATATTTCTTTCGCCATGCTTCCGGGATGTCACACGTACTGTCGGTCACTAACGCGATGCGATGGGTCATTTCTCACCTGCTCTTTCCAAATTATTTTATTTATCTGTGAAAATTATATTTTATATGCTGGATTCAAGTCTCAAGTGCAACAGTGATTATTTAAGAATACCACAGGCGGG
>CAZBCD010000123.1:0-6953 GCA_964490205.1 uncultured Pelolinea sp.
GGTGACATTATTACTGGTGAATTTATGGTGACATTATTACTGGTGATTCACACAACCCTCTATAAATGGTGTTGACAATATTCTAAAATCACATATAATCACATTCGCCTGCGGGCGTAGTTCAATTGGTAGAACATTTCCTTGCCAAGGAAAAGGTTACGAGTTCGAGCCTCGTCGCCCGCTCTAAAAATGCCGAAAGGCATTTTTTTATCCCGCTCGATGAGGTATTTGACAAAGAGTTTAACGCCTTTTATAATATATTCAACCCTAGGGCGACGTGGCCAAGTGGGAAGGCATGGGTCTGCAAAACCCTGATCACGGGTTCAAATCCCGTCGTCGCCTCTTATAGAGATAGGAATAAACCTATCTCTTTTTTCTTGCCATATATGCTAATTGTTTTGCCTTACGGTCAACCTGTTCGTTGTGCTTATGTCCCGCGTGGGCTTTGACCCACCGCCATGTGATGCTGTGTTTTTCGGTTTCTTTTGATAATTCTTTCCATAAGTCCACATTCGCAAGCTTTCCGCCCTTTCGCTTCCAATTACGTTCTTTCCAATTTTCCATCCATTCCATGACTCCTTTATTCAAATATTGCGAGTCTGTATAGAGAATAATCGATTTTTTGATTTCAATACTTTGCAACGCCTTAATAGCCGCTTTCAACTCCATACGATTATTTGTGGATGCCGCGGCAGAACCATACAGCATTTTTTCTTTGCCATCCATAAGAATAAGCGCCGCCCACCCCCCCGGTCCCGGATTTGGATCACAGCTGCCATCAGTATAAATGATGATTGGGTTAGCAACTCTTTCCTTCCCCATTTTCTTATTCAAACTCCCTCACCATCACCTCCGCATCCGCTAAAATATTTTGTATGTTCTCTGATTGCATCGTATATAGGGTTAACTGCCAGCCCATATCGCTTAATACTTTTTCTATTGCGTACCATTCCTTAAAAGAAGGTTCCGCTTGCGCATACGGCAGATATTGCAGACTACCTTTCCAAATTGTGTACATTTCTGCATCAACATCCACATGTTCAATCACTTCGTTGGATAATGGGAAAACGCCTGTTTCTTCTACAAACACTGCCTGATTTGCAGCTGCCAGCATCCATTTAATGAATTCCCATGCGGCAAGTGACCGTTCTTCATTCTCTGTCGTGATCGCATATGACAATCCTTCAACTAAAACAGTTGGTTTTCCGAAAGTCGAAGGATACGGAATAACAACCCATTTATCAGTATTTCCATTGGCGTTATCGTATTTAATTTGCTTGATAATATCTTCCATTTGTCCGCTGTAAAAAAGTGCAAACCTATTCGAAAAATACGCATACGGCTGTTGTTCTTTGCCTGTCCATGCGCAGTCATCTAGATATAAATCAAAAAGGAAAGTGAGAGCATCTATATTTTCAGGTTGCGTGAGGATCGGTTGGGAACGCGAATTAATCAAATCTCCACCGCCAAAAACTCTCAGCCAGGATAAAAGAGATAAGCCTTCACTATTGTAAATCCAACCACCTGTACCGTTATTTTCACTAATTGCGTCATACAGGTTATTTTTTGCAGCAGCGCAGGCTTGTTCTGTAAATGTTTCAATAGTTCCCGGAAAATCTTCAAAGCCCAATTCATTTCCCCAGGTTTGGTTATAAAAAAGAAATTGTCCGCTTTGGTATGCTGGGATTCCAATTCTTTCTTCATCAACCACATCAGCATTCCAAAAAATAGGGAGGATTTCTGGTAGGGTTTTTTCCGCGGAAACATCACTATCAAACCTGATAAATGGATCCATCTCTTTGATCGTGAATCCTTCAGCATACCAGGCTTGTAGGCTTTGGCTGTTCGAAACAATTAGATCTGGTATTTTTCCCTTATTGATAAATGCTTCTGTCAGGTCTTTGATAAGCACATCTTGATCAGCATGGGAGATGCTGTTTATCGCAATCGACCAGGGATTCTCTCGGTTAAAATTGTCAACCAGCTCTTCAACTATTTCATCAGTCTCGCCCGCCCATGGGTGCCAAAATTCAAGTTCCAGGCCATGCGGAATTTTTTCACTAATTAAATCACTATGACCGTCTTCTTGTATTGTTTCATCAATAATCTGATTGGAGGATGTCTGCTTGTCCGTTGGAGTCGGTGTAGGTGTGTTGAGAGTATTTTCACCCGTTGGTTGGCAGGATACCATCAAGAGAATACAAATAATAAAAACGATCTTTGAAATCACAGGTATTGGTTTCATTTTTATAATATTACCAATAAATCAATATTCATTGGGCATATAATAAACAGAGTGATGCTAAATAAAACACTCCTTACTCCCGGCCCAATTATTTTATTCGGATCTGGAGAAACACTCCCCTCCAGCGGTTCAGCATATGATTTTGTTGCCCAGAAAATGACCAGTCCTTTAGATATCTCGTTCCTTGAAACGCCTGCAGGTTTTCAAAATAACTCCGAAAAAGTTGCTAAAAATGTTGCTGACTTTATTGAGCGGCGCCTATCAAATTATCACCCGTTTAGCCGCCTGATTCCTGCCCGTGCAAAGGGCACCAATCTCAGCCCTGATAACCCTCTCATCTTAAAACCAATGTTGCAATCGAATTGGATCTTCATGGGACCGGGTAGTCCAACCTACACTGTAAAGCAGCTTGAAAACAGCCTTATTCTGAAATACCTATACGCAATGCATTACTGCGGGGCAGCTCTCACCTTATCCAGCGCCGCGGTGCTTGCCATTAGTGCCTTAACCCTGCCTGTTTATGAGATTTATAAGGTCGGCGAGGATCTGCACTGGAAAGGAGGGTTGAACTTTTTTGAAAATTATGGCTCAAATATTGTTTTTATCCCACATTGGAATAACAAAGATGGCGGACCAGACCTTGACACTTCCCGCTGTTTCATGGGGCTTGGGCGGTTTAATAAGCTGGAAGAAATGCTTTCACCCGAAATAATACTTCTTGGGATTGATGAACAAACCGCTATTTGTATCAATTTTAAAGGTTCGAATTCATGCAATATCTTCGGAAAAGGTTCCGTGACCATTAAGCAAGATAGCCGCACCCAGACCTTTCCCAAAGGCGAATATGACCTCGCAGAACTCGGTATAAATCTAATCGTTCCAGAACGTGAGGTATTGGTCGATGACTCCACCTGGGATATTGTCACAAAGGATCAATACTCTGAAAAACCGCAACCTTCAACTGAAATACTCTCATTGGTTAATCAAAGGGAATCCACCAGAAAAAAGAAGAACTGGAAAGAAGCGGATCGCATAAGAAAGAAGATTAATGGTAAAGGTTGGGATGTGAAAGATACACCAGATGGCCCTGTCCTTATTCCTCAGTGATTTTTCTTTATAAATTGACATTCGCCCTCAATTTTTGTATAATCGATACAAATTGATCCTGGATTAGTATATTCGCTCATTACTGATAGAGAAGGGTTGCAATAGGCTGGAAGTACCCACAGATATGTCGAATAAAAGTCACCAGGTGTTTATGCCGAAGAAATCGATCAGTGAAAGTAGACCGGCACGGGTTTGCCCGTTATCGCAGCACCGTTTGAACGGTATGAGCGCGCTGATTTATTAATAGCGAAACGAGGTGGTACCGCGGGTGGCAAAACCTTCCGTCCTCTTGGTCGGAAGGTCAATTTATTTAATGGGAGAGTATATGGAAAACAATTCATTACCAAAAGCGTACGACTTTAATAACACTGAAAAACGCTTATATTCCTGGTGGGAAAAAAGCGGGTTTTTCCAACCCTCAAATAATCCCAAAGTACCGGGTTTTGACCCTGCCAAGAAACCATTTGTAATCTCCATCCCTCCGCCCAATATCACAGGGGGCCTGCATCTCGGGCACGCAATGTTTGTTTCGCTTGAAGATCTGATGATCCGCTATCACCGCATGTTAGGTGAATCCACCCTCTGGGTGCCTGGCAGCGACCATGCTGGCATCGCTACGCAGCTTCAAATAGAAAAAGCGTTAGCAAAAGAGGGCAAACACCGTGAAGATATCGGCCGTGAAGCATTCATAAAACGCACATGGGCTTGGCGTGAAGAGTACGGTGGTATCATCACCGAACAAATCCGCCGCCTGGGCGCTTCCTGTGATTGGACGCGTGAACGGTTTACCCTGGATGAAGGTCTTTCTCGCGCTGTCCGTGAAGCGTTTGTGACCCTGTTTGAAAAAGGACTCATTTACCGTGGTCCCCGCCTGATCAATTGGTCACCCAATCTACGCACAGCGGTATCTGACCTTGAAGTTGAATATTCGCAGGAACCGGGAACTTTATATTTCTTTAAATATCGCCTGGCAGAAGATCCAGACCAGTTCCTTCCCGTCGCAACAACCAGGCCAGAAACGATTCTCGGCGATACTGCTGTAGCGGTTCACCCCGAAGATAAACGCTATCAGCGATTCGTTGGTAAAAAAGTTTTAGTACCCATCGTGGATCGTGAAATACCGATTATCGCGGATGACTACGTCGATCGCGAATTTGGGGGCGGCGCGCTTAAGGTTACTCCAGCACATGATCCTCATGACTATGAGATCGCGCAGCGGCACCATCTAGAATTGATCAACATTCTTAACCACGATGTGACCATCAACAGCAACGGTGGAGTGTATGAGGGGTTAGACCGTCTTGAATGCCGGAAAAAACTCTGGGCTGATATGAAGAAAGCTGGGTTGGTTATTAAAGAGGAAGATTACACATTAAACATCCCCCGCTCCCAACGCGGTGGCGAGATCATCGAACCCATGATCAGTGAACAGTGGTTTGTCAAGATCAAACCAATCGCTGAACCCGCCCTGAATGCCGTGCGTGACGGGACCATAAAGATTATTCCTGACCATTTCACCAAGGTCTACTATAACTGGATGGAAAACATCCGTGATTGGTGCATCAGCCGCCAATTGTGGTGGGGGCACCGAATTCCAGTGTGGTACTGCGATGTGTGTCAAGAGATGACCGTAAATCGCGAAGACCCGGCTGAATGCCAGCATTGTGGAAGCAAGAATATCCATCAGGATGAAGACGTGTTGGACACCTGGTTCTCATCCGGATTATGGCCATTCTCCACGCTTGGTTGGCCTGACCAGACACCAGACTTGAAATACTTCTATCCCACCTCCGTAATGGAGACTGGCTATGATATCTTATTCTTCTGGGTTGCACGCATGGTTATGAGTGGGATTGAATTCACTGGTGCAGCGCCCTTCCATACAATTTATCTCCATGGGCTCATCCGCGATGAACACGGTCAGAAAATGAGCAAAACCAAAGGCAATGTTGTTGATCCGCTCACCGTAATGGACGAGTTTGGTACAGACGCTCTGCGCTTCACGCTGCTGGTCGGTTCCACACCCGGAAAAGATATGAATCTCAGTGTTAAAAAAGTAGAAGCAAACCGCAATTTTGCCAATAAGATCTGGAACGCAGGCCGCTTTGTCATCAGTGCCATCGAAAAAGCGCCCGATAAACCACAAGCGGATCCCCAATGGACACCTGCTGATGAATACATCCACGCGAGAATGCGTGAGACGGTACGGGATGTTAACCGATTATTTGAAAGTTATCAGTTTGGGGAAGCCGGTCGTCAGATCTATGAATTTTTCTGGGGAGAATTCGCGGATTGGTATATTGAGAGTGCGAAACTGCAGCTACGCCATGGGGAAGACCGCGCTTTTTACACCGTCTGGACCCTGATGCGCGTGTTGGATAAATGCCTGCGCCTTTTGCATCCCTTCACTCCGTATGTGACGGAAGAATTATGGGGGCATCTTAAAACAAGTGCAATTTCTAAGGGAAAAGCATTTGAAGCAGAAGATGGTTGGGCTGAAGCCCTCATCATCGCCCAATGGCCGGGTTCCAAAGCGGAAGAGGAATGGGAAAAAGATGCTATTAGCACATTCATTTCCGGTACAATCGAACATACTCGTGCATTCCGCTCATTAAAAACCGACCTCAATATTCCAGTACATCAAGTAACTGGTGGAACGATAATCATTGATAACGATATCCTTCCAATTATTCAAGCACAGGAAAACTTTATCGCTCCACTCGGTGCAATTAAGGACTTGGAAATATTCAATAGGGTTCCTAACCCAGATGAATATCAGAACTATCCTTCAGTAGGCATTCCCACCTCAGGTTCAATCGTTTATCTAAAAACTGCAGATTATATATCAGCGGATGAGATGCGGGATAAGCTAGCAAAGGAAATGGAAACCACCCAAAGCCAGATCAAACGGTTGGAAGGATTATTGGCATCGGACTTCTCAACAAAAGCACCCCCACAAGTTGTGGAAAAGGAACGCTCTAAGTTAGATGCATACAAACAAACTACGCATAAGATCAAAGCCCAATTGGATGCGCTTCATTAGAACAAACTCCTCATGATTTGAGGAGATATCATTAAATAAAGAAAGCTGGCAAATTTATGCCAGCTTTTTTCAATGATCTTTTCTAATAGGTAACAACCCGAGGAAGCCGCTTTGCTTGTGAAACCCAATCAGTAACCTGTTTTGCGCTCGGCAGCCGCCGTACAAGTTTCTTTACCATATTCACTTCTTTTATCTTCGCATATAAGTTCCACTCGTTTCGTTGAGCTAATTCAACAACGGTGTCAACTCCCGCTTCTTCCAGTAGATCGGAATATTCCTCACTAACACCTTTAATCCTCCAAAGATCTGCGTGGTTAACCCATTCTAGGATCAAGCCAGAAGAAATACCGGTGCCGTTAGCTATTCTCGATCGTCCGGACGATGAAGCGCCCTGTTTTAAAAGTGCTTCCACCGTTTTGATTCCGTATGAAACCAGTTTTCCACGATAGAATTCTCCAATACCCTCAATCTTTAATATGCTTGCCATTTTTCCTCCTGTAAGATTATTTCTTGGATTCAAGTATCAAGTGCAACAGTGATTATTTAAGAATACCACAG
>CAZBCD010000124.1:0-6942 GCA_964490205.1 uncultured Pelolinea sp.
CGCAGCTTACCTCTCTTACGCTTTCAAAGTTGCACTTGCTAGTTGAATTCAAGAAACAATAAGAAACTGTATATGAAAGTATTGATAACCATTACGGTGGAATAGGAGTGTAAAAGTGAATCTAAAAGGAAAAACAGCTATAGTTACTGGTGCCAGCAGCGGAATGGGGCGAGCGACCAGCCTCGCTTTATCAGCGCAAGGGGTTCGTTTAGCCTTAGTATCGAAAACCCCTGAAAAATTGGATGCTGTAAAGGGTGAGGTTAAGCAGATAGGTGGAGAGGCAGTTGCACTGCCTACCGATGTGACAAATGCCAAGCAGGTGGAGGAAATGGCTAAGAAAGCATTCCAACATTTTGGGCAAATAGATATCCTTATCAACAGTGCTTTCTGGGGGCCGCCGGGGAGCCTTGAGGAAACCACCGAAGATTTTTGGGACCGAACTATTGATACTACGCTCAAGGGACCATTCCTGTGCACGCGCTCAGTTGTGCCGTATATGCGTAAAAATGGAGGTGGGCGAATTGTTAATATCGGGTCTCTGGCAGGGAAAATTGGGGAGGATAACCGTACGGCTTACTGCGCCGCTAAGTGGGGGCTAGAGGGATTCAGCGCAGCGCTGCGAGAGGAATTATTACGTGATAACATCCATGTTCAATTGGTGTCACCAGCCGCTACGGATACACCTTTTTGGCCTTCGTCGGGAGCAAAATTGACTCCAGAGATATTAGAACGGTTTATTCCCGTGGAAACAATCGCGGATACGATCGTCTGGGTAATCAGCCAGCCGGATCAAGTACACATCCCAGATATCCCTGTTTACAATTTCAGGAATCCTTTTGAAGGAAAAAATTCACCCTTTGCCGATTAGGCTGACCCTTTGAAATAAAAAATTCACCGATTATCTAATTTGATGATTATTCCACCATAATTTTTCTCGGGGATCTATTAAATTACACCAGGAGTTCTATTCAACTGTAAAGAATTCAAGAATTTGATTTCTTATTGCGACCTTTCGCACAAGCGCAAATCCTAACTCTTCGAATTTATCCGAATAGGATAGTGATTGCCCCTGTGGAGATTGAATGAGGAATACTTGATTGCCGTCATCCAACCTGGCGTGAATGAGGAAGGCGATTCCGGCTGTTCTGGGATAGAAATGCTCTTCGCTAATAGCAGTATCGTGGATATACGGCAGCCCGACCCATTCCGGACCTGAGCAGCCGAAGTTCAAGTAGAACCACCAGAAAGGTTTGAGATAGGCATCAATTAAAACCAAATCCCCGTCTTCGGCAACCGCACATACCTCCGAAGCTGTATTATTAAATACTGGCACACCACCGTAATAACGCTGATCCCACCGCGCGAAGATAGGAGTGAGGATCAGCACGAAAACAACGATCAAGGCAGTGATGATTCGGAATGCCCGCTTTTTTCCTTTTTTTGTAAGGAGGATAGCATTGAGTAAAATTCCGATCAATGCCATGAGAATGATTGTAATTACCAACCCGATGCCACTGCTGCCGAGATGGAACCAGGCAATGTCGGAGGGCTGGCCGTTGAAAGCAAGCTGCCAGTGCTGGTAGAGGGGCATGAGGTGCGGGTTCCACTGAGCCAATGCATTGATCTCGCGTCTGGTGAATTGAACCGCCCAATTGGCGTATACCGGGTCTGAAACCAGCAAGCGCCCAATTTGTATGAATGATCCGAGGACGGAAAGAGAGATCGTTCCTAAACGTATTCTTCTGTTTGAGTGGTTGAGACCCGCATCCAGCGCGGGAAGAGCGGCGAGAGCAGCCAGAGGAAGGGCGGGGAGGAGCGCACGCGTTCCCCATGTGATGCTCCACCAATGGTCATTATAAATAAGTGCCTGGACCGCTGTGAGCCCGAGTAAAGCGCCCATGGTTGTGATCCAATCCACCAGCTTTGTCCGTTTGAGGAATGGGCTGACCAGCGAGAGGATCAGCATGGGAGAATATATAAAGAGCCCTTTCCCGGGCGAGAACAGCAGCCCTGCCACTGCCAGCCAGAAATGATCATGCGGCAGGCGGGGAAGCGTGTAGCGAATGTAATTAAAGAACCCCGGTGTGAAGCGGCTGAGACTATCAACAGGGAGGATAGACCATAGGGTGAATCCCGCCAAGATGAGAAGAACTGCGGCAGCCAGGCCAATGGTGGCCATAAGCGTTCGGTTTTCTTTTTTCCAGATACGTTTCTGAGCGAGATAGGAGAGAATGAAAAAGGGAATCAGCACACCGGTGGTGATTTTTGTAAGCATGGCGAGTCCCAGGGATATTAAGCTGAGGAATGGAAACAGGATCCGGTTCCAGGTATGATCTTGTGTGTTCTTGTCAAGTTCCAGGCACAGCACTGCGGTGGTGATGAGCAGCGCAGCTAATGGTTCGCGAAAATTCATGCGCGCGTAGGGGAGCGCGATCGTCCCTAAACCATATAACAAACCCAGCATGGCAGCTGTTTTCGGTGGAGCGCCTTTTCGTTCTGCGATGCAAACAAGCAGTGCTCCAGTGAGGGCGGTGTATAGGGCTGGCAGCAAATACAGGATCTGCGCTTTTCCTATGCTGAAATGACCTGCTAATATATATGATGGGATTCCAATAATTGGATGCAGGGGCTCCACGCCGCCTGCTTGGCCCTGCAGGCGGTCATTCCCGAACAAGGGCAGAGCAGAATAACCCCTACTGTATGTCAGGTTTTCAGTGATAACAATGAAGAGCTGTTCATCATCCGTGGAGGAGAAGCCGGAAAAGACGAGTACATAGGCGCACAGGAGGATGAGGAACACAGCAGCGTATTGAGAATAAATCCGTTTTGATGGCATGATCTCTAATGTGATTATATTAGCAAACCAAAAGATATTATCTTGAGTACTCTGCAAAGGAGTGGGAGCGCGATAACAAAACTGCGCGATGTAGAATATCGGAACCGGAAGATCAATATGCGAAGGTGAATTGCCCTGCCTATGGGGCAAATAACTGTCCTTCTAATTGTTTTGTGTTTACGGCAGGAGCACAAGGTAGATGTGTAACTAATTATCAATGTTAAAAAAAAGGATGGCTGATAAGCCATCCTTTTTTTGATTCAGTTTATTCTCTAGCTTGTCTCAACGGGCAGGTCACTGTCCTCAACGGTATTGTTACCAAGCTGTCCGTATTCGTTATTGCCCCAGCATGCGACTGTCTCATCTTCATAGATGACACAGGTGTGTTTCTCGCCTGCGGTCAGAGCTATGATACTCTGATCAAGTCCTTCTACCAGGGTCTCTTCATCGCTGTCATCCAGCGAACCGTCACCCAGCTGGCCGTTGCTGTTGCTGCCCCAGCACACTAAACCTTCCGCGGTCAATGTGCAGGCGTGCCCTTCACCGCTGGCAAGCATTTCGCCGATCAACGCGTCTTCGATCTCGGCGTTGGTGATCCCACCCCAGCAGTTGACTTCACCTCCAAATGTCATTGAGCATCCGCCTTGTGTAAAGCGGTCCGCTGAGATGTACAAGTTATCCTCGTTAGGAAGACCGGTAACCGGGACGATTGGTTGTGAATTCCACAGCTGCACCGCACCGTCAGGCGTGATGCCCTGCAATTCCACAGAACCGCCGGAGATCAACACCGCTTCGCTGCCAACGGCTGTTGATTTCACTGGAGTACTGCTGTTATCTTCCGTGCCATCATTCAATTGGCCGCTGGAGTTATTGCCCCAGCAGAATACATCATTGGCAGTGTTTTTCGCGCAGGTGAACTCCGCGCCTGCCGAGATGGATATGATCGTTCCTTCCAGTCCACCCACGAGGACGGGCTCATTGCTGTTTTCTGTGGTGCCATCGCCCAGCTGCCCGCTGCTGTTCAAACCCCAGCAGGATACTTCATTTGCGAAAGTTAATGCGCAGGTATGGTGAATTCCGGATACCAACCCGATCACCGTGGTTGGGTCTATACCGACCACATCCACCGGTTTCAGTTTGTCAACAAAACTTCCGTCACCCACCTGGCCAGAGTCGTTCAACCCCCAGCATTCCAGGCCGTCTTTAGCAGTCAGTGCGCAGGTATGCCCGATACCGGCCGTGATCAGGTCAGCTCCGCCGGTCACCGGGATGAGGAACAGACCTGCAGGTGCAGCAAGCGGAACAGGGCACGGATCTAAATCGCAGGATCGCGTTTCTCCATGTTCGTATTCACATACTACACCAAAATATGTTGCTGGTGTCGTTATCGTGTACGTCTGAAGGCCTGTGCCACATGATCCTTCGCACGAACCCAAGCCCCATTACAATCTATTGGACATGGATCTAAATCACAGGCCTGCTGTTCTCCATCCTCATATTTACATTCCGCGCCACCATACTGAGCTGGTGTCGTTACCGTATATGTCTGCGTGCCAGTACCGCATTCTCCTACACAATCTCCCCAGTCACCGACACAATCTATAGGACATGGGTCCAAATCGCATGATCGAGTTTCTCCATGGGAATACGCACATTCAGTACCACCATACGCTGCTGATCTTGTTATCGTATAGGTCTGAGTACCAGTGCCACATTCTCCGACACAATCTCCCCATGATCCTTCACAATTCATAGGTTCAGAGGTGCAATCACTGGAACAGCCATCACCATCGGACGTGTTGCCATCGTCGCATTGTTCACCCTCCGTAACGAACCCATCACCGCATTCCAACGGTAATTCGCACACTTCTTCGCATAATTCGCATTCTTCTTCATCACCCCCACAAGGGCATCCGCAATGCCCGTGTTCACCTTCCCCGGTGCATGGAATCAGGTTGAGTAAAGTATCTGAGAATATATCGCCGGTTACATTCCATGTGTTAACCGTAATGTTTGAAGTGGGTTCGGTTAGAACATCACCTCTTTCATCCCAATACCCATCGTGCCATTCATAACATTTAGAACTTCTCGGGTGGCCAGTCTCCTGCCCCTCTGGACATTTAGGTTGAGGATCTCCAATAGTTTCCCAATACGCAGGGGTAACTTCATAACACTTACTACCACTCCGTGTCCATCCCTGACCACAATCATCATAAACTTTTTCAGCATAACCTTTCTTTTTCCAATAACAACCAAACCATCCACATCTCCATTGATAACACTTACTCCCTATCTTAGTTTGGCCAGACGGGCATTTATATTGGTATGAAGCAATACCTTTATAATCCCACTGTTCATGATGATATTCTTTGCAAACACCATTTCTCAGCGATTGCCCATATGGACATGGAGGTTGAGCTCTAACCGTATATTCCCATTTCCCATTTATATATCTAAAACATTTATCGGCATCCTCCCCTGTGCCCCTCTGTTGTCCAAATGGACATGCCGGATCACTGACTATTGTCCATTGCAATCCACCGTAAAAGAAGATCTCATCACCGCAAGAATCTCCCGCATCAATATCGCAGAGGTTGTACACAAAGTTACTTCCTTCCTCTCCTGTCGGGGCGGTGAGTACGATCTGCGCTTCATCATTGTTTTTTGCGGTCACATTGCATAAGGATGTTTCAAATGCTTCTGTGTTGGTGTTGTTGATCGACAGCCCAATATTCTGGCTGTGATTTCCCTCATCGCATTCCTCTTCCCAATCAATGCAGCCCGTGCTCTTGCATCCTCCCTGCTCCCAATTTTTGCAGCAAGGATATGGAAAAATAAGAAACCAACATATACCCCATTCGGTGCATGTATTGTTATATTCTGTACATCCTTCCGCCACGCATTCATCCTGACATGCAGGGGTATCCATAAACTGGCTGTTCATGACGATGACATCGCCGGATGTTTCCAGGTAGGCTCCAATATTGGCATTGTCATTGGCTATGACATAATTTAAACCAATTGACCCATTGGAGACGACTTTCAAGCCAGTATCCGCGTTGTTATTAAAGATGCTGTTCGTCACGATGACATTTTTGTCCCCGGCGGTATTGTTGATATCAGCACCATTACCGCTGTTGCTCGCGTTCACATCATCCAGGAGGACAGCACCGGAATGGTCGTCTATATGGATAGCTGTATCGCTTTCATGGCTGACGACCAGATGCTCAAGAGTTATGGTGCCAGAGTTATTAAGAGCCAGGATGGTCGGTGTATTATCACCTGACGTGCCGGCGGTTCCAAGGGTGTTTACTCCTGCGTCAGCGTCAGCACCGTGTGCTGTAAAGTTGCGCAAGAAGATACTTGCATCGTTATGATGGAGGTAAATTTGACTGTCAAAGATGGTCGTGCCACCTCCGGTGCCACCCTCAATGACCAGATCGCTTCCGTGGAAACCGGTCAGAGTAAAGCCATCGAATGTACCGGATTCCACATAAATTGTCCCGCCGTTCCCGGCAGCATCCGTGATCGCTTCAGCCATAGTTCCGCGGGCAGGACTGCAGGTTGGACCTCCATAAACTTCGCCTGGCGGGCAGTACATCGGGTCCGGTATGGAAAGCACTTCCGCAGCTTCCATGGATGCTAAGGAGACTTCTTCTCCTTCGGTATCCACCAGAACCGCGTCAGCTTCCGCTAATACCTGAACAACCTCGCTCAGGTCCTCTTCGACGGGCGGTTCTTCCGCGGGTGGTTCCTCCGCTGAAGCTTCATCTACTGGTGGATCTTCCCCAGCTGGTTCTTCCTCAACTGGCGGTTCTTCAGCGGGAGGTTCCTCTACAGGCGGTTCTTCAGCTGGAGGCTCTTGTGTTGGTTCAGGAGTACACTCCTCACCTTCACAAACAGGTTCTTCCGCGGGCGGTTCCTCTGCCGGCGGCTCTTTCGCAGGTGGTTCTCCGCCTTCTTCAGCAAGCACCGGGCCGGAGATAGCTAAACTGATCCAATCACCTTGTACTCCGGAAATTTCTGGAAGAGCGATTGCCGCCGTGCCATCCGAGGGTGTGGAAAAATCAGGAAAAAGAAGGAGATAATATACCCATTTCGGGGTT
>CAZBCD010000125.1:0-6868 GCA_964490205.1 uncultured Pelolinea sp.
ATGCTTGTCTTTCAACCCGCCTGTGGTATTCTTAAATAATCACTGTTGCACTTGAGACTTGAATCCAGCAAGGAATATTGCATATAATTAGCGAAAAAATAATCCGGAAGTTAACCAACTATGAATATATTGATCGCACTCCTTGTTTTTCTTATCTTTTTCATCGCACTCTTATTATTCCGCACTCTGCGTTTTCGAGATCATTCAACGGCGGTGGAACCGATTCCTGCAATAAAAATCCAAGAAACCCAAATTGCTCACCATTTATCAGAGGCAGTCCAGATACAGAGCATTTCAAAAGTGGGTGCTGCTGCTGTTGACCAACAACCTTTTATGGTGATGCGAGATTGGATAGAAAAAACTTTCCCATTGCTGAGTGGTGAATTAGAAAGGACTGTGATTAACGAGTACAGTTTGCTGTTCAAATGGAAAGGTACAGAAAACAAACTGGATCCAGTTTTGTTTAATGCCCATATGGATGTAGTTCCCGTGGATGAAGAAACGTTAGATAAATGGAACAGCGAACCTTTCAGTGGAGAGATTAAGGGTGGATATGTATGGGGGCGCGGCACGCAGGATATGAAGAATCAGCTAATCGCATTATTGGAGACGGTAGAAGGGTTGTTAGAAGAAGGGTATAGCCCTAAGCGGACGATTTATCTGGCGTTTGGTCATGATGAAGAGATCAGTGGTTTTCAAGGGGGCAAGAAGATCGCCGAGGAGCTTAAATCACAAAGTGTCAAATTAGCCGCTGTGCTGGATGAGGGTGGTATGCTGACACAGGGGGTGATGGTCGGTGTAGAAGAACCTGTTGGGCTGGTTGGTATTACAGAGAAAGGTTATCTTACGTTGAAGATTTCTGCGCAGGGTAAACCAGGCCATTCCTCCATGCCACCGCGTCAGACAGCGGTCGGAGTCATTGCACGGGCATTAGCGCTGATGGATGATAATCCCATGCCGGCACGGCTCGATTTCATTTTGCCGACACTGCAGAACGTTGGGCATTTGCTGCCCTTCGGGCTGCAAATGGTTATAGCAAATGCTTGGCTTTTCAAACCCATATTGTTGAAACAGTTGGCGAAGACCACGCAAATGAACGCCGTGATCCGCACCACACACGCGGCAACGATGATTGAAGGCGGTATAAAGGATAATATCTTGCCGGCGGCAGCATCTGCGAAAGTAAACTGCCGCTTGCTCCCTGGTGATTCCATGCAGGATGCCATTGATCATTTCACAAAAGTGATTGCTGACCCGCGCGTTGAGATTTCATTTGATGAGAAGACCGGCGGATGGAGCGCGTCTGATGTGTCCCAAACAGATACCCCCGCCTATTTATCACTGGACCTGGTCATCCGTCAGGTTTATGATAATGTGACAGTGGCTCCATACGTTTGTATTGCTGCTACTGATTCCCGCTATTTCCAACCCATTTGCAGGAACATCTATAAATTCTCGCCAGTTTTAATGACATCTGAACTTCGCAGCGGTGTCCATGGGATAAACGAGCGCATCAGCGTGGATGGATTAGGAAAAATGGTGGTGTTCTTTACGCGTTTGATGAAGGTGTGGGGTGAGGCTGAATTTTAATCCCCGGATAATTCAGCACATACTTTCATCACAAACCTATCAGCTGCGCCAAAACGGTATTTATAGGTTTCGTCTCCGCGCATGAAATCAAAATGCGTTTTTCCTGTTTTGATCGCATGCTGGATCAGATAGCTGAGAAGTACCCAACCCGGTGAATAATATTGATAGTCAGGTTGAAAACCGGAATTGTATACCCAGATCCTATTCCCGTAATCAAAGCACAAATATCCAGCCGCCTTTTCATCATTGATAGTAAGGAAGGATAACTGCAGATTCCCCGCGTGAAAAGCCCACTGAATGATCGCTTCCATCTGCCTCCGCATATCCTCAGTAAGGAAGCGTTTCTTTTCCTCATCCAATTCCATTAATTGGAAAAAGTCAGTGGTATCCTGATCAAGCATGCTTTTTTCAGTGGTTATATACCAAGAAACATCATCCTCAGATTCGCTTGCCCGGCGCAGTTTGCGGCGAATCTCGTGGCGTTGTTTTTTATTGATCCCCGCCAGGTACGTTTCCCAATCCTCGGATAATGTGATCGTGGGCGTATGGTAGGCGGGTTCTATTTCAACTGACCAATCTTCACTCTTTCCAATTTCCCTCATGATCTGTAAGCTGGGGGAATCATCAGGTATGTTGAATAAACGGATTTTTGATGGAAATTGCGCATTTTCTTCTTTTACCAGATTAAAAATCCCGGCAATAATAGTTTCGGAATTTCGTGGCTGAACGATGAAATCCAGGTAATCGGAAATTTCGACGCTGCCGACAAAGTGAATTTCCTTCTTACCGCTTCTTTCGCCGATGAAAAATGGGGCGATGCCAACGAGATGTCCATCTTCACGGGCTGTGATGATTCGCAGTTTCGCCTGCGGCCATTCGCCGCCGCCTTTATGTTGCCACCATGTACGTTGATAGCCGTATCTTAAGAAAGGTGTGTCCACAGCGCTTTGAGAGAGCAGAAGATTCCATTCCTGCTCCATAAGCGCATCAAATTGAGTGAGAAAATTAAATTCCATGAGTTATATCCGCTAGGATTATACTGTTTATACATCCGTTTTTGTTTTTTCACATATTAGAAATAAATTAATCTGCTTGTTGAGATTTGGAACAGGCAAGAGTTTAAATTACCCTTTCGAAGTGTTCTCCTATCGGATGTAAATGAGCATGGGTTATGTTAAAATCAGTCACCTATGGCGCAATGTAAGTTTTGGCTGGCTTCAAATTCCCCGCGCAGAAGAGAAATGCTTGCGTGGGTGGATTGGGATCTGGAAGCATCAGCCGCAAACATTGATGAATCCAAGCATACGGAGGAATCTGCGCAGGAATATGTCCTCCGCCTTGCCGCTGAAAAGGCGGGTTATCCGATTCAAGAGGTTGGCTTGGATGATGTTGTTATTGCCGCCGATACTATTGTGGTATTGGATAAAGAGATATTGGGAAAACCGGCTGATGAAAGAGAAGCTTTTGAAATACTCTCCCGGCTGCGAGCGCGTGAACATTTGGTCATGACGGCAATCGCGGTTCGATCTGGTGGTACTGAGCATGTACATCATGATATTTGCCGCACGCGTGTTCAAATGAGGAAATATGCAGATGAAGAAATAAAACAGTATATTGCCAGCGGTGATCCAATGGATAAAGCGGGCGCGTATGCGATCCAAAGTACCAACTTTCACCCGGTGGTTGATTTTGATGGTTGTTTTGCCAGTGTAATGGGAATGCCGCTGTGCCATTTAGAAAGAACACTGATAGAATTCTTAATTTATAAGCCGAGTGGATTGCCGTTAATTTGCCAAAATCATTTAAAATACAACTGCTCAATCACCGACCGTGTGATGGCTGGCGAAGATGTTGGTTAAGGCGGCCTATGGAGATGCTTTATATGAAGAAGAATAAGGGATTCATAATCTTAGTCGCAGTATCTTTGCTGCTCTATTCTTGCGCGAAAAAGCCGGCCGGAGAATTACCTACACCGCAGGTGCAAGTTTCTGCTGCTCCGGATGTGGATGATGTAGCCACGTCGTTCTTTGCCCTCTGGGAGGCCGGAGAGTATGATCAGATGTATGAGTTTCTTTCATCCGCTTCTAAGCAGGGAATAGCTGCTGAAGATTTTAGTGCCTTCTATCAGGAAACAGCATTTAATGCGACTTTACAATCAGTTGAAACACAACTGCTGTCTTCGACTAAGAATCCAAATTCCGCGGTTATTAAATATAAAGCTATTTTCAACACCGCATTGTTTGGTAGTTTTGAACGTGAAATTGATATGACCCTCGCTCTTGAAGATAATGTCTGGAAAGTGGATTGGGACCCGGGCATAATCATGCCAGAATTAGCAGGGGGAAATCGGCTGCAGCTGGAAACAGTATATTCAGAGCGCGGTGATATCTATGCGCGTGACGACCAGCCGATCGTTGACCAGACCACCGCGTATGCACTTGCTATTATTCCAAATCAGATCGAGGAAGGGAAAGAGGGAATCCTGCTGAGTTATCTCGCTGACCTCACGGGCAGGACGCCTGAATCAATTCAGGCTTCTTATGAGGATATCCGCCTAACCAACTGGTATGTTCCGGTTGGGGAAGTGTCCGCGGCTGAGATTAGCGAGAATTGGGATAATATCATTGGATTGGGTGGATTGCGGCTCGCTGAATTCCAGTCGCGGTATTACTATAACGGGGGGATTGCTTCACAGGCAATCGGATATGTACTGGCCATCACGCCTGAACAAATGGAAGAATATCAAGCAAACGGGTATCTTGGCGATGAGCAGATCGGACAAGCGGGATTGGAGAAATACGCAGAAGAGTCGCTGGCCGGGAAACCCGCGGCTTCATTATACGTGGTGGATCCTGAAGGTCAGATCCTTTCATACCTCAATCAGGCAGATGCAAAACTACCCCAGGAAATCGTCACGACCTTTGATAAGAATTTACAGATTGAGGCTCAAAAAGCCCTTCTCGGTTTCAAGGGGGCAGCGGTTGTCATGGAAGTGGAAACCGGTCGTGTTTTAGCAATGGCTTCTTCTCCCAATTTTGACCCTAATTTATTCACGCCAGAAAACAGGAATTCAGCCGAATTGCTTGATGATATGCTCAACGATGGCCAGCAGCGGCTGTTGAATCGGGTAACCCAGGGTTCGTATCCCCTGGGATCAGTATTCAAGATTATCGGCATGGCCGCTGCCCTTGAAAGTGATTTATATACTCCGGAAACAACCTATTTCTGCGGTTCGTATTTTGAAGAGCTGCCCGGTGAGAGCTTTAAAGATTGGACTGTTGATAAGGACCTGCCGCCAAGCGGAACACTGGCCCTAACCCAGGGCCTGATGCGCTCCTGCAACCCGTGGTTCTATCACATAGGGTTAGACCTGTTCCGCCAAAAAGGCGCTACGTTTATTTCAGATATCGCCCGTGGGTTTGGTTTGGGCAGTGCGACAGGTATTGATCAGGTGGCTGAAGATGCTGGCCAGATCATTGATCCTGCGACAGATGGCGATGCAGTCCAGCAGGGCATTGGGCAGGGAGATATGCTTGTTACTCCGCTCCAGGTAGTGCGTTTTACAGCGGCATTAGCAAATGGGGGCACACTCTACCGTCCGCAGATTATTGAGCGGATCACATCCACGAATGGAGGAGTAGATGTTTATACTTTTTCACCTCAAGTCGACGGTACGCTGCCTGTTTCTCAGGAAACGCTGGATGCGATTAGTGTTGGGATGCGCGGCGTGGTTAGATCTTCAATTGGAACCGCCAATGATGAACTGGGTGACCTGAGCATTTCAATCCATGGGAAGACGGGTACAGCTGAAAACCCGCTGGGTGATTCCCATGCCTGGTTCACAGGATACTCAAGTACTGGACGTGAGGATAAACCAGATATCGCAGTTACTGTGATCATAGAAAATGGCGGTGAGGGTTCAGAAGTGGGTGCGCCTGTATTCCGCCGTGTGGTTGAAACGTACTACTTTGGCGAACCATTGAAACTTTACCCATGGGAGTCCGACTTCAATTTAACCAGAACTCCGACACCTGAATTCACTGAAACGCCACTGCCGGGCGTAAATCCTACCACTCCTTCTTCGGATTCCGCCCCGGAACAAAAGATCTCCACACCAACCCCATCTGGATGACCGGGAAAACGTTGAACGGTTTGATTACTCGTCTGCAGGCTGGATTTTATACAGTTTATGTAGACCACCATGAGATTACCTGTCGCTTGCGCGGGCGCCATAAAAAGAACCGCTTGAATGAAGATATTGTCGCTGTAGGTGATCGAGTGCGGATTCATCTGCTTGAAGACGGTAGTGGGGTGATCGAAGAAATTTCTCAGCGGGAGAAAGTTTTCTTTCGGATGGCGCCTTCTGCGCGGGGAGAATATAAGCAAATCCTGCTTGCAAATCCCGATCAGGTCCTGATTGTTTTTTCATGTGCAGATCCAGAACCTAGCCTGAGAATGCTGGACCGCTTTCTGGTGATCACAGAAAAGCAGGATATTCCGGTTGTAATAGTGGCAAACAAGATCGATCTCACGGGAATTAGAGCAGCCAAGAAATTGTTTGCTGTATATCCGCAATTAGGATATGAAATGCTGTTCACTTCCGCCAAAAAGAAGCGGAATATTGATAGATTGAAAGAGCACTTGATAGGGAAGATTAGTGCTTTATCCGGCCCATCAGGTGTGGGAAAATCCAGCTTATTGAACCAGATACAACCCGAACTCGGGCTGTGCATAGGCGGATTAAAAAATTCATCGAAGAAAGGGCGCCACACTACCGTGGTACGGCAGTTATTTCCTTTGAAAGAGGGGGGATTCGTTGCGGATATGCCCGGCTTGCGCTCCCTCTCTCTGTGGGATACCGAACCAGAGGAGCTGGATGGATATTTTCCGGAAATCCGCTGCCTTGTGGCGGACTGCCGCTTCAATGACTGCAGCCATATCAATGAACCGGGCTGTGCGGTCAAGCAGGCTGTCACTGATGGGAAGGTCCACCCACTGCGCTACGATTCGTATGTGCGCTTGAGGTTGGGAGATGATGATTGATTTGGATTTTTCCTCTTATAATACGCGGGTCAGGATAATGGAGTGTGAATGAAAAGATTTAAGCAAATAACCATCATACTATTGGCAGCTCTCACAGGTTTGTTTAATTTAACCGGATGCAATTTAATGAGTTTGTTAAATCCACAACCAACTTCAATTCCTACACTTACTCCGCCCACTGAATTAACAATATGTCTGGGATACGAGCCGCATTCTCTCTACCCGTATCAAGCCA
>CAZBCD010000126.1:0-6844 GCA_964490205.1 uncultured Pelolinea sp.
TGGTTACTTCAAGTTTAGCAATTTGGCAGGGACGCTTTCATAGTATCACACGAAAACAGGAAAGGTCACTCTTTCTTCCAGATGATTTCCAAAACCAACTATTTTTAAGGGAAACCTTATACATTCAGAAACCAATCATTAAGAAAATATGTTCTTTGGAAAAAAGTTGGAAAATGATTATTTTAAATTGTTCAACGGCAAGGTGAGAGAGGAATTGCTGGAGAGGGAAATATTCTATTCACTAAAGGAGGCACAGGTACTATTGGAATTGTGGCGCAAGCATTACAATACAATTAGGCATCAGAGTTCCACAGGTTGTCAACCTCCAGCACATGCCACTATTGTCATTTTCTCTTCACAATAATAACCTTTTGGACTAATATAAAATTTAGTACAAAAAGTGGAGTAGGTCACCTAACATAATCACAACACCTTCAGCGGCTTATCCTTGGAATGATAAAATTACTACTTACGTGTAAAGGAAAACAATGAAAAAAACCATCAGATGGATTTCCTTATTTATTGGTCTGGAAGTTTTTTTAACTTTATCAATGAATTGGATTTTCCCCTTTCCAATTGGATCCAATAATACGCTTCTTCTCTTTCTACTAATACCGATCCTGTTGATAAGCATATCTTTTTTAATATTCTTTATGCTTACTTTTCATGATAACGATTTGTCAGAATCGATCTTTGTTGCGGTTTTCGTAAAAAATAAAATGTCTCTATTAATCTGCTCGATTATTAGTATATGTTTACTTCTTTGTTCGGTATATTTTTTCATTACAGCTGATTTATTAATCCCGGAAATTTATTCAAGCCTTTTACCTTATGCGATTTTAGGTTACGTTCTTTCTTGGGAAATCATTATCCTCTTTTCATACACAAGGGAGGAGTTCAGAGGAAAACCAAAATATTGGATTGGATTACCTTTTCTTTTAGCAAGCAATTATTTCTTATGGCACACACTTGTAAAAGCAGGGAGATATTTGCAATCGTTTTTTGATAATGTATACCCCAACGAAACTGAATATGTTTTTTCAAATTACAAATGGTGGCAGCTTCTGTTACCGATTAAAGAGTTTCAGAACACATGGCCCTTTGGACTAGTAATAACTTATTTCATGGAAAATATTATTGGCCCAGCTGGTGTTTGGTACCTTTACCATTCTATTCTTATGCTAACCGCTTTCTTCCTTTCATGGAAAGTATTTCGATCTGATATATTATCGTATTTCCTGGTAATTTGCCTTGGTTTTGGCACACATCATTACCATGCATTTCAGTATTCAGGGATTACTGGTTTTTATTTATTGCAGACATTGTTTTTACTGCTTCTTTATTTTTCATACGAATATATCCGAAGAAATAAAAATAACAGCAGGTATCTTTTTGCACTAATACCAACATTATTGCTTACAGCGATATATTACGAAGGGTGGCTTGATTTTTTTGCATCTATTTGGGCGATATCCATATTTCTATTTTTTTATTTTAGGAATATAAAACAAACACAATATGTGAAAAACCTTATTATTTTGTTTGTCATTTTCAACTTTGTAGCAGCCGTCTATATTTACGTGAAATTCACTTATCTCGATTTTGCTCATGCTACTGGAGAATCGGCAGTCGTATATTTCTATGGCAAGCATTACTTCTGGAGAGCAGTTGAGGATCTGATTTCCAACTACTTTACAAATTTGTATATGACGCTTACAAATTTTCTTCCGCCTGTTTTTATAACTTCAAATTCGCTGTATCAATACACTGATTTTCTTGTACAACAAAACAATCTGGTTCTCGGTCACTATATTTTTTTATGGAGGTATTCAGCGGGTGTATTTGCCACGTTATTTTATTTATTTTTTATCAAATTGGTCAAACGGGCATTCAAAGAGAAACCATTTACATCAGCTTTCCCTTTAGTTCTGTTCATGATAATGGTTACAGTGAATGGTGCAACGCATACAATAATTCAATTCCGCCCAATGAAGGCAATGCCCGTTCTAGGTTATTATGTCCAACAAGGCATCCTCGGATTTTCATTATGCATTGCTTACCTATTTCACCTTTTTAAACTGAGGACGAAAAATAAAAAAGTAGTTATTTTAATTTCTATATTCGCAGTATTAATAATCCTATGGAGCAGTATTAGGCGCCCAAACTATCTCTGGCACATGATAGAGGTAGTAGGTCTTGATCACCAAGGACCTTATCCTAATCCTCTCATTGTGTTATTGAATATGATTAGGAGATTCTTTCCCGGATTCCTATCCATGTAAATATTGGAAATAAGGTGATTACACGCATATTGATATCTTATTGAAGAGAGAAAGAACTTCTCTTCAACTTTTCCAATCCTGTGGTTGAATTAAGCCTGTACCACCGAACTCGTCGCTCTCTATTAGTCCAATAGGATTTTTCGTATGGGTATATAATTACATGCACTTCTAATGAACAATTCAATTTCCGTCATTATCCCAGTTTATAACAGTGCTGAGATCCTTCCAGAACTCGCGGAACGGTTGAACAAGTCATTAAACTCGCTGACTGATCAATACGAGATCCTCATGATCAACGATGGTAGCAAGGATAACAGCTGGCAGGTCATCCAATCTTTATCGAGTACATATCCTTCAGTAAAAGGGATTAACCTCATGAGGAATTATGGACAGCATAATGCTCTCCTGTGCGGTATAAGGAACGCCAAGAATAAGTACCTGGTTACGATGGATGATGATCTGCAACATCCTCCAGAGGAATTACACAAACTGTTGAAAGAAATTCATAAGGGTTTTGATGTGGTTTATGGAATACCGAAAAAACTTGTCAATAAAAAATGGCGTAATTTTTTCTCCAAATTTACAAAGAACCTACTAGCAAGATTTCTTGGGATCAAACGGATCAAATATATAAGTGCATTCAGGATCATGCGCAGTGAAGTTCGCAAGGCTTTTGAGAAATTTGACAGCCCAAATGTAATAATTGACGCGCTGCTTACATGGGGCACTGAAAATTTTAGCATTGTCGAAGTAAACGAGCAGCCGCGATCACAGGGGCACTCCAATTACAGCTTTTTCAAATTAGTCAAAATCACCATGATTATTCTGACGGGTTTCAGCACTATGCCCTTGAGAATATCCAGTGTGATCGGGTTCGCATTGACTATATTTGGTGTTGTAGTATTGATTTATGCTGTAGTCCGTTCATTTCATGAGGGCAGCATCCCTGGTTTTCCATTTCTTGCTTCAATCATCAGCATTTTCAGCGGGGCACAGCTTTTTTCTCTTGGAATCTTCGGAGAGTATTTGGCAAGAATTTTCAACCACTCAATGAATCATCCCTCGTATATAATTAATGATATAGCAAACTAATAAACAACTTGAAATGCGTTATTCTTCAACCCTCTATAACGTGCAAGTGTTTTACATTTCATAGAGCGAACTTACTAATTAATCTTGCCATCCTTATCAGTTTGATCAGTTTTAGATTCGATAATATATTTAGGTCGGCGGCGGGATTCATCCAGTGAACGCCAGATGTATTCTCCCAGTATCCCCATCATCATTATTTGCAGACCGCCGATGAATAGAATAGCTACCATAAGGGAAGCCCATCCCTGCGGAGCAACACCGCGCAAACCATTAATAATTACAATAACTAAATATCCAAAAGCCATTATCGCTATAATAAAACCGGTCATAATCATGGCACGAATCGGCATAAAAGAAAAGGAGGTAAGTGAATCAATTGCCATTTTTAGCTTCTTTTCAAAACTCCAGCCCGAATTACCGTGAAAGCGGGCTTGTTTGTCATAAGTGATCACTTCCTGGCGGAATCCCATCCAAGTGATCAGGGTGAACAGGCTGGCGTTTCTCTCAGAAAATCTATTAACTGTTTTAACAACTTGACGGTCAAGCAAAAAGAAATCTGCTCCCTCTGACGGAATATCTTTTAATCCCACGATGCTTCGCATAATGCCGAGATAAATGCGAGACAAAATTACAGTGATTTTTGATTCTCCCAATCTTTTGGCGCGTGCTGCCCAAACCACCTGTGAGCCTTCCCTCCATTTTTCCAATAATGTGGGGATAAGGGATGGTGGATCTTGCAGATCAGCAGCCATTCCAATGGCACAATTTCCCTTTGCTTTCTCAAGCCCGCAACGCAGAGCCATATGTGATCCATAATTTCGTGAAAACCGAAATGCCCTTACCCGCTTGTCGCCCTTTGCTAGTTTGGATGCAACCTCGAAAGTCTCATCCGAAGAGTGATCATCCACGATAATCCATTCCCAATTGATTTCAAGTTTTTCAAGAATATCTATTAATTGTTCATACAATGGATGCAAATTGTCTGCTTCATTGAATGCTGGCGTAATAACTGAAAGCAGGGGAATTTGATTTTTATAAGGTTTTTTTTTTCAATCGGCATGAATTTGATTATACTCCAGGCTATTCTTTTACACTTCCCCCGTTATTTTTCGATATAAATTCTTACCAGTTCATCTATCAGGAACGCATGCATCTCTTAAGGTTTTTACTACCAGATTCTGGTCTTCTTCGGTCATATTATTGTACATAGGAATTATGAGGCCGGTATCCTGAGCCATTTCACTGTTCTTTAATCTTGCGCAAGAAGATTCTTCGCAATCACATTCCTCTTCTTCAATACCGCAGGACCAAGTGCTGCGCGGATAAGCGGGCTCTCTGTGAGCACACATTACACCGCGCCTTGTGGCTACTCTATGATTTAACATCTGTTGCATTACCTCCTGCTGATTTAGATCTTGAGGGATCCTGACGCAGTAGCTCTGCCAGTTGCTGCGCGCAAAAGCAGGTTCCTTTGGAAGCTTGATACCCGGTATTTCTTCTAGCAGTCGATAATAACGGGTTGCAAGGTTCCTTCGCTCATGGATTAAATCCGGCAGCCGTTTGATTTGTTCGCGTCCGACGGCTGCTTGGATGTCCGTCATGCGGTAATTATATCCAAGTGAAATATATGATTCAAATATTATTTGTTTAGATTTATGCCGGACTGCGTCCGGAACCGACATACCGTGCTGCCGTAGTAGGCGGAATTGTTTATCATATTCCTGATTTGCAGTTGTCAGCATACCACCGTCACCGGTTGTGATAACTTTACGGGGGTGAAAAGAAAAACAGGCGATATCACCATGCGGTTTACCAATTTTCTCCCATTTTCCATTCCATAGGATTTCACTCCCGGTCGCGCATGCAGCGTCTTCAACAACTGGGAGGTTATATTTTTTACTAATTTCTATAATACGTGCGAGGTCGCATGGCATTCCGATTTGGTGCACGCATAAAATCGCGCTTGTGCGTTCATTGACAACACACTCGATCAAGTCTGGTTCCATATTATATGTATGAGAATCTATATCCACGAATACAGGCTTTGCGCCGGTGTAGCGAACAGCATTTGCTGTTGCTATGAAAGAGTGGCTGACGGTGATAACTTCACTGCCCGGCTTCACCCCAACCACCTTCAAGGCCAAGTAAAGGGCAACCGTGCAGTTTGCTACTGCGCAGGCATGGTCGGCACCTACGTATTCTGCAAACTCTTTTTCAAAAGCCGCAACTTCTGGCCCCTGTGTGACCCAACCCGAAAGAATGGGACGGCGAGTTGCCTGCGCTTCTTTTTCACCTAAAACCGGCTTAGCTATTGGAATAAATTTCTGCTTCTTTGGGTCAATCATTTTCTTTTCCTGGTGCTTCCCAATTATGGGTGCGTTCATTTTTAAGTAACTCCTCAGGCGATTTATCTTGTTTAAGATACCAATCTCTAAGTTCTTGTAAAGCGGAATCTAAGCTAACTTCCGGTCTAAAACCAATCAGTTTCTTCGCTTTGCTTATATCAGCATACAAGCGTTGGGTATCACCCGGCCTGGGGTCGTCATGAATCAATTGAGCATTAGGTATCTCAAGAACGGTTCTAATCTTTTCGGCAAGATTGTTAATCGTGATCTCCTCACCACTACCTATGTTAATAGTCTCTCCAATAATATTGTCCGAAATACCTGCCAGAAAAATTCCCCTTGCTGTATCACCCACATAAGTAAAATCGCGAGTTTGTTCACCGTCGCCGAAGATGACTATTGGTTTTCTCGCCAACGTTCGAAGGATCATTTTAGGTATAACTTCACCACTGTCACCTTCATGGTGGCTGCGCGGTCCGAAAGTGTTGAAGGGACGAATAACAACAGTGGGATAGCCATAACTGCGATAAAAAGCTCGAGCATAGCACTCTCCGGCCAGCTTCGAGGCGCCGTAGACAGTCATTGGGTATGTGGGGTGCTCTTCATCCATAGGAATCTTATAACCAGTACCGTAAACCTCCGATGTGGAGACGCATATAAAGCGATTTACCCGCGCATTACGCGCTTCGATGAGCAAACCAAGCGTGCCGGTTGCATTGACTTCATGGTTTTCAACCGGTGAGTGGATAGAATGGCGCACCCCCAGCGCAGCGAGGTGATAAACGATATCCACACCCTTCATCAACTCTGCCATTCTTTCACGGTTTCGAATATCGCAGATTTCTAATTTCATCTTATCAGGCGAAAGATCAGTGAGGTTGGTCTTCTTTCCATTTACAAGGTTATCTACAACGATTACGAATGCCCCTTGCTCTACCAGTTGGCGAGTTAATTCTGAACCAATGAAGCCAGCACCTCCGGTAACGATTACACGATTATATTTAAACATTTTTTTATAAGATTATTGTATTGAATTTTTGACAAACAAATTGATTATTCTAATTATATAAATAACTTGGATTCAAGTATCAAGTGCAACAGTGATTATTTAAGAATACCACAGGC
>CAZBCD010000127.1:0-6806 GCA_964490205.1 uncultured Pelolinea sp.
GCTTACCTCTCTAACACTTGCAAAGTTGCACTTACTAGTTGAATTCAAGATTTATAATTGATATCAAATTCAGGAGCTATTTATGCCAAATGAAGTTAAGATCAATAGTCGTAAAGTAGGGAAAGGAAATCCTGTATATATAGTCGCTGAGATTGGAATCAACCATAATGGCGATCTTAATACGGCGAAGGATATGATCCTTTCAGCCAAAGATACCGGTGCGGATGCTGTAAAATTCCAAAAACGTACTCCCGAGCTATGCGTACCTAAAGAGCAGCGAAATATCAAGCGGGAAACTCCCTGGGGTTATATCACCTATATGGAATATCGTGAAAGGATAGAATTCGGCGAGGCGGATTACAGGGAGATTAACAGTTTTTGCAAAGAAACAGGAATTGACTGGTTTGTTTCCGTGTGGGATGAACCTTCAGTTGACTTTATAGAAAAATTTGACACTGTATGTTACAAACTCCCATCCGCATCATTAACTGACCATAAACTTCTTCGAAAAGTCCGCGGAACTGGAAGACCAATGATCATCTCAACTGGCATGTCCATGCCTGAGCAAATTGACGCAGCGGTTAAAGTAATTGGTTTGAAGGATCTTGTGATATTGCATTCGACTTCTTGCTACCCTTGTGATCCTAATGAGTTGAATCTAATGGTAATCTCAACACTTAAAGAAAAATATGATTGCCCAATTGGTTATTCCGGACATGAAGTTGGGCTTATCCCCTCGGTGGTTTCCGTTGGATTAGGCGCGAGTATGGTGGAGAGGCACTTTACTCTTGACCGTGCGATGTGGGGGAGTGATCAGGCTGCGTCTGTAGAACCTGGCGGATTCCGTCGTTTGGTTAAATATATACGAGTAACTGAAATGGCTTTGGGTGATGGTGTGAAGTGCGTCTACGACAGCGAAAAATCATCGATTAAAAAATTACGGAGGTATCTGTAATTTTTCCAAAAATGGATATTTTCAGTTGCATCCTCAGGCGATTACAGCGGGAATTTAGTCTTCAATTTAATCGGACACGGGTTTGTCAAATAACGCGCTCGATCACGGATGAATTAACAATAAGCGATCAACCCCCTGTTATATTTTTTAATGCCTCAACCCGATTATCAGGATTAAGCCAAAATGCTGGTTTTTCACTAATAACCAGTTTGACATTGCGTAAAAATAAGATACCCGCCCATCATTTTGTTTGTTATCGTGGATTGCGGCCGTGTGTGTTAGGAACAAATAAAAAGGATCTGTTAAAAGCTCCCCCTTGCCGTGAATGTATGCGAACTTCCAGACTTATTCTGGGAAAAAAAAATATTCATTACTTCTCTTATAAGATTGATGAAGAAATAAGTCGGGAAATCAATAATCTTAATCTTGGTCAACTGATAACCTACATTCATAAAGATATCCCATTAGGCAAACTTGTTTTACCTTCAATGCGGTGGATTTTGCGAAGGCATCATTTAGAAGATACAAAAGAAAATCGGTTTTTAGCGCAATCTTATATCCAGTCTGCATGGGGTGTGTACCGTGAATTTTCTAAATTGATTGATTCCATCCATCCACAAGCTGTTATTGTGTTTAATGGGATGTTTTATCCAGAGGCAACTGCACGTCTTTCTGCCCAACATAAAAAAGTGCCTGTTTTTTCTCACGAAGTTGGTATGCTTCCCTACTCTGCATTCTTTACTGACAAAGAAGCGACAGCATATCCCGTTGATGTGGATAATGAGTTTCGGCTATCTAAAGATCAGGAAGTGCGTTTGGATAATTATCTGGCAAACCGCTTCGAAGGTAAATTTCAGGCCGCTGGTGTACGATTCTGGCCAGAAATGCGGCATTTCAGCAATGATTTCATAGAAGAATTGAAAAAATATTCTGCGGTGGTCCCGGTATTTACCAATGTGATTTTTGATACTAGCCAATCTCATGCGAATACTATTTTTGAACACATGTTTGCATGGTTGAAACTCGTGATTGAAGAAATAAAGGATCATCCTGAAATCCTATTTGTGATTCGTGCGCATCCTGATGAGATCCGGCCTGGAAAAGAAAGCCGAGAATCAGTATCCGAATGGATTGCCATGAATGGAATAAATGAAATTTCAAACATTTTATTTATCCTGCCTGGCGAATTCATAAGCTCTTATGAGCTAATCAAACATGCAAAATTTGTGATGGTTTATAACTCAACGGTGGGATTAGAAGCGTCTATTATGGGAAAGCCTGTTTTATGCGCGGGGAAAGCGCGATATACACAGGTGCCAACTGTATATTTTCCCGAATCTAAAGAAGCGTATAAGAAGCTTTTAGAAGATTTTTTAGAATCAGATATTGTTGAACATCCAGGAATCTTCAAAGAAAACGCGCGGCGAGTACTTTACAGTCAATTATTCCGCGCCTCTTTACCTTTTGATCAATTTCTTAAAGACGATGGAGTATGGCGTGGATACGTACGGTTGAAAAATTTCTCCCCGAAGTTAATAATGCAAGGTCAATCTGAAACAATTGATGTGGTATTAAACGGGATTACTAAAAACCAGCCCTTTATTAGAGAGATATGAAACCAGTTTGTTCGATAGTTATTCGTGCGTTTAATGAAGAAAGACATCTTGGGCGCCTGTTGGAAGGAATTTCTCGGCAAACCATCCAAGACGTTCAGATTATTCTTGTAGACTCAGGTTCGACTGACAATACAGTAAAAATTGCGGAAGAAATAGATGTTGATATCGTGAGTATTCACCCCCAGGACTTTACATTTGGACGTTCGCTGAATAAAGGAATAGAAGTAGCAGAATCCGATTTCATCCTCATTGCAAGTGCTCATGTTTATCCCGTATATCCTGATTGGATCGAGAAAATGTTAAAACCCTTTAGCGATCCTTCAGTTGCTCTCGTTTACGGTAAACAACGGGGAGTATCTGGTTCGAAATTCTCTGAAAGACAGATTTTTAATCACTGGTATCCTGATGTCTCACAAAATCCACAAAATCATCCTTTCTGTAATAATGCGAATGCGGCCATAAGAAGATCTCTATGGGAAAAGAATCCATATGACGAATCACTTCCCGGGTTGGAAGATCTAGCATGGGCAAAATGGGCGCAAGAAAATAATCATATAATTGCGTATATTTCCCAAGCAGAAATTGAACATGTACATGAGGAATCCTGGAGTGGGATAAAAAGGCGCTATCTAAGGGAAGGAATGGCATTCAAGAGTATTTATCCACAGGAGCATTTTACGTTAGTTGACCTCATCCGCCTGTTCGGGAAAAATGTGTCTAGTGATATTCGCCAAGCAAAGAGAGAACACATTTTACTGCGAGAAATTACAGGAATATTAAGATTTCGCTGGGAGCAATTTTATGGCACCTATCTAGGGTATAAACGCTTGGGACCTTTAACATGGCAGCTTAAGCAATCTTTCTATTACCCAAGAAATAATAATTTGCATACTTTTCATGATTCACAAAGAGATGTGCAGCCGATCGATTATCAAAAGAATTCCGATACAATAGAATAAAAGGATCTGGAGGGTTCATGCCATTTTTGAAGATAGTAGCGCTTGTACCAATGCGCCATCATTCACAACGTGTTCCGCAAAAAAATTACCGGGAAATGGCCGGTAAACCCCTTTATTATCATATTCTGAACACATTGGATGATTGCCCGGAGATTGATAGTGTTGTCGTTGATACGGACAGTAAGATTATCATCAAAGGGCTCCGGGCTGATTTCCCGCAGGTAATGATCATTGAGCGTCCCACGGCTCTATGCGCGGATAACGTTCCGATGAATGAAATTCTGTTGTACGATACAGACATGGTACCGGCCGATCTATACTTGCAAACTCACAGCACGAATCCATTGCTGAGATCAGGAACTATCTCGGATGCAATAAAATCTTTTCTTAAAGACAATAAAAAATATGATTCATTGTTCTCGGTCACCCGCTTTCAATCGCGGTTATGGGACGAACAAACGAAACCAATCAATCATGATCCAGATATTCTTCTTCAGACTCAGAACCTCCCGCCGGTTTTCGAAGAAAACTCATGCATTTACCTTTTTACAGCAGAAAAGTTGCGTGAAAGAAAAAACCGTATTGGTGAAAAACCAATGATGTATGAGATAAAACCTTATGAAGCATTGGATATTGATGAAGAAAGTGATTTTATCATCGCTGATATTATCTTAAAAAATCGGCAGAACTTCTAACTGGTATAATCCGACTGGCTAAGCCACGAATAAGGTTTTTCATGAATCAATACACCATTTTATTATCAGCACCATATATGCTTCTGTATACTGATCGCTTCGTACCGATTTTAGATCAATTAGGGTGTGATGTAATTATTCCAGAGGTTAATGAACGATTATCCGAAGAAGAGATATTAACTTATGCTGGAAAGTTTGATGGAACGATATGCGGTGATGATTGTTATTCTGGCAAGGTAATCAGACAGTGCGCGCCAAGATTGAAAGTGATGTCGAAGTGGGGAACTGGTATTGACTCGATTGAAAAAACCACTGCTGATTTGTTGGGTATCCCGGTGTTCCGCACAACCAATGCTTTTACAACACCTGTCTCTGATAGTGTACTGGCTTACATTCTCACATTTTCAAGAAAACAACCCTGGTTAGATCGGAATGTAAAGGGAGGTCGGTGGGAAAAGATATCAGGCAAATCCTTGGTAGAAAGCACTTTGGGTGTTATCGGTGTTGGCAATATCGGAAAAGCCGTACTGAAAAAAGCGCATGCTTTTAATATGCGGCTACTGGGGAATGACATCGTTCCAATATCTCGGGAATTCACTAAGAATTATGAAGTCGATATAGTGAGCTTGGAGGATCTATTAAACCGGGCAGATTTTATCAGTATCAATTGTGATCTCAACCCCACCAGCCGACATCTGATCAACGCAAAAATGCTTGCACTTATGAAACCATCTGCGGTAATCATAAATACTGCCCGCGGATCAATTATTGATGAAGCTGCTTTAATAAATGCTTTGGAAGATAAAAAAATTGCGGGTGCGGCGTTGGATGTCTTCGAAATAGAGCCCCTTCCAGATGATTCTCCCCTCCTTTCAATGGATCAGGTTATGCTTGCTCCGCATAATTCCAACTCAAGCCCACTCGCATGGGAAGCGGTCCATTGGAATACGATTGGGAACTTAATAATTGGGTTGGGTTTACCGCTTGATAAGTTCGATGCGATAAAAAAAGAAAAAATGAGGGTATAGGAATAATGAGTGCAAGAAAAAAAGTTGTGTTAATTACTGGTGCTGAAGGAGGGATTGGTCAAGCAGCAGTTGATTTATTTCTTAATAAAGGATGGCAAGTTATTGGAGTAGACCGCCGTCAGGAAGATGTGAGCCAAAACAAAGGATTTCATTATATTAAAGCGGATATTTCCAACCCAGATCAAATTAAGAAAATTTATGTGGAGACAAAGCGATTCAGCCCAGTGCTTGACGCTGTCATTAATAATGCTGCGATTCAGATATCGAAACCCATTTTAGAGACATCAGTGGAAGAGTGGGACAAAACTATGGCTTCTAATTTGCGTTCCGTTTTCCTTGGGGCAAAACTTGCGCATCCATTCTTGCAAGCTGCAGGAGGAGGGGCGATTGTTAATGTGAGTTCGGTTCATGCGATTGCCACATCCGCAAACATATCTGCTTATGCCGCTAGCAAAGGGGGATTGTTGGCGCTCACAAGGGCAATGGCGATCGAATTTGCCCCGGACAATATTCGCGTGAATACTGTGCTCCCTGGTGCTGTAGATACTCCAATGTTGCGTGAAAGCATGAAAAGAGGGCAATTTGATGAAGGGTCAATCCAGATGCGGTTAGACAACCTGGCAAATAAGACTGTTAATGGGCGGGTTGGTACACCCCGGGAAATTGCCCAGTCGATTTATTTTCTGGCGGATAATACACAATCATCCTTCATGACGGGACAAGCGTTGGTTGTAGATGGCGGGGCTACAGCTCGCTTAAGTACTGAATAAATATGAAAAAAAACCAATCAGTAATTAGCAGCGGTATTCTGGTGTTAAAGAATTCTTGGGATTTTATTAATCGTTTTCCCGAGTCAATCAAAGCAAGTCTTCATCCGTGGAGGCGAGATAGTATTAAACGTATTCGCTCATACCACAATAAATATATCGGAAAGAGATGTTTTATCATCGGTAATGGCCCCAGCTTACGTAAAACGGATATGAAAAAGCTGAAAAACGAGTTCACTTTTGGGATGAACAGAATTTTTCTTATGTTTCCAGAACTTGGATTTAAAACCAATTTTCTTGTTTCAGTAAATGATCTTGTGATCGAACAATCAAAAGATGAATTTAAAAAGGTAGATATCCCTACTTTTATATCCTGGAGAGCAAGGAAATGGCTGGAACCTCGGGATAATCTTTACTATCTTTACACAACATACACCGGGAAAAAATTTGCAAAAGATGTAACAAAACGCATGTGGGAGGGTGCAACCGTCACATATTCTTGCCTGCAATTGGCTTTCTATATGGGCTTTTCAAAGGCAATCTTGATTGGTGTGGACCATAATTTTTCCACAAAAGGTGAACCAAATACTACTATTGTCTCAAAGGGTGATGATCTAAACCATTTCCACCCAGGTTATTTTGGGAAAGGATTTAAATGGCAGCTTCCAGATCTGGATACCTCGGAAGTTGGGTATTGGTTAGCCAGAGAGACATTTCAAAAGAATGGAGGAGAAGTGGTTGATGCAACTGTAAATGGAAAACTAACAGTTTTCCCTAAAGTCAACT
>CAZBCD010000128.1:0-6770 GCA_964490205.1 uncultured Pelolinea sp.
AAACGGAAAATGAAAACAATTGAGGTAAAAAATCGGTCAGAATGGAGAGCATGGCTTGTTGCCAATCATGGCAAAGAAGAAAAAGTTTGGCTGGTTTACTATAAGGATAAAACAGGTAAAATATCCATTGAATACGGTGATTCAGTAGAAGAAGCGCTATGTTATGGATGGGTCGATAGCATCATCAAGAAATTGGATGATATGAGATATGTCAGAAAGTTCACCCCAAGAAGAGAGAGCAGTAAGTGGTCACCCTCGAATAAAAAGCGTGTTGAGAAGCTGATCAGAGATGGGGTGATGACTGAATATGGGTTGCAGAAGGTGGAAGCTGCCAAGCGGATTGGCAATTGGGACAATCCACAAAAGAAACCAGAGTTGACATTCGATATACCAGCAGAGTTTAGAGAAGCGCTGAGAAAGAACAATAGAGCAAAGAAAACATTTGAGAAAATGGCGCCAACCTATCAGAAACAATATCTTGGATGGATAGAAGTTGCAGGGCTGCCAGAGAAGAGAGAGAAAAGAATTAAAGAATCGGTTCGATTATTGGCAGAAGGAAAAAAATTAGGGCTAAAGTAGGGCTGTTAGAGATTGCGGGCTGAGCACGTCGAACCATAAATTAGGCGGACTTGCTTTGCATAGGTGGAGCGCAGCGCGATTTCCCTGATTTCTCTCTGTAAAGAATAATACCCTCAGTAAACCAACTCCACAGCACCTGCTATCATAAGTATGATAATGAAGCAACCCAGGCGTCCCTGGGGAGACTCGAACTCCCGCCTTCGGCTTCGGAGGCCGACACTCTATCCGCTGAGCTACAGGGACGTGCAGACGATAGATTTTACCATGCGAGTATATATGAATTTTACATATAAAGATTTCAAATCATTCGTAAAATAATCGACTTTTCATCGGATTGGGCATTGAAATGAGTTTTCTTAAATCAACATGCGCAAACTGCGGACATAAGAGGTATGCTTTAAGATGCTTCTTGAAAAAACTTCTAGTTTTTTCAGGGCCATAAAAAGCAATCATTAGCAGCCAGTGAGTTTTTACGATATCAATGATCTGTTTTGCGGGAAGTGATGCTTTGCTTCTATCAGAAAAGATCCATGGATTACCAACTGCTGCCCGCCCGATCATTACTCCATCACAGCCTGTGTACTTGATCATCTTCAGAACATCTTTTTTAGAGGAAACATCCCCATTGCCGATTACGGGAATTTGTACAATCTCTTTAATTTCTCTAATTGCGTTCCAATTTGCGGATTCCTGCCAGTTTTGATCCCTGGTGCGTGCATGAACAGCGATCATTACTGCTCCTGAATCTTCGATAATGCGGGATAGATCCTTGTAGTTGAGTGTGTCTTGATCCCATCCCAACCTGATTTTGGCTGTAATAGGGACTTCAAGGTTATTTACGAGTTTTGTGATTATGCTTTTGATTGATTCAGGATCTTTTAATAATCCAGCACCTACTCCTCTTCCTGCAACTCTTTTTACAGAACAGCCGAGATTGATGTCGAAAAAGTCAGGTTCTTTTTGGGATAAGATCTGGGCAGCTTTGAGTATTCTATCTGGGTCCTTACCATATAACTGAAAACCAATTGGTTTTTCGGATTTTGAAAAACAAGTTCTTTTTTCAATATAATCCAAATTCTTTGGGACATCAAGAACATTGATGAATTCAGTGTATGTTAAAGCCGATCCCATAGATCGGCATAACCATCTAAATGGTTGATCGCTAATGCCATCCATGGGTGCTAAGATCAGGTTCCCATGAACAGAGATGCTTCCAAAAGAAAAAACAGGCTTCATCATAATGCTTGACTAAAAATGATCCTACCTTTAAGCAGTAACAGCAGTTGCGATAGCTTTCAGATGTTCTGGTGTAGTACCGCAGCATCCACCAATGATCCTGGCTCCAGCTTCTATCCAGGCAACTGTATTTCCTGCCATCTGATCTGGTGTGATGTCATATGCTGGTTCTCCGGATTCATCCAGGTGGGGAAGCCCGGCGTTGGGTTTGAACCAGATAGGTACTGACGTAGCATCGGAAAGTTCTTTTAGGGCATTATAATTATCCTCTAAGCTTTTTCCGCAATTAATCCCAATTGCAGAAAGTCCTAACTCTTCCACTTCTTTTGCAAAGGAAGAAGGGCTTACCCCCATCATTGTTTTTACTCCTCTATCAAAACTGAAAGAACAGACTAACGCTTGTTGGCAAGAAGACTTAACACCATTTATGGCTGCCTTTGCTTCAATAAGATCAAATTGTGTTTCAATAACTATAATATCAACTCCAGCGGCGCATAATGCTGCGGCTTGCCTGGCGTAATAGTTTTCCGCTTCTCTAATCTCAAGTGTTCCAAATGGTTTTAGCATTTGTCCAAGTGGTCCAATTGAACCGGCAACGAGAACACTAGTGCTTTTAATAGCTTCCTTTGCCAAAGTGACCGCTGTATGATTAACCTGTTTGTATTCATCTCTCAGGCCTGATTGTTCCAGGCGGATTTCAGAACCACCAAAAGTTGAGGTGAGGATGATTTCTGCTCCCGCTTCTATGAAGTCAAGATGTAACTTCTTGATCTTTTCAGGATTATCAATTACCCAATTCTCTGCGGTTACACCTCGTTTCAAACCGCGTTGGATGAGGTTTGTACCAGTGGCACCGTCTGCAATAATTATTTTTTTCTCAATTAATAGATTAGAGAAATCATGCGAATCCATTTCTTTTCTCCTAAAATAATAAAATCTTTATGAAGCCTAAAAGAACTCCACAAAGTATCAACCAAAGCGTATCAACTTTATATTTTATCGAAAGGAATAATGCAGCGGAAGCGACAACGATTGATGTGAGGTTAGTAATCGTTGTTTTCATTATATTGATAATTGCGAATGCGATTAAAACGAGTGCGCTAGCATTAATGCCATTTAAAAAAACTTTTATGGTTGATAGATGGTTGACTTTTTGTAAAAATTTCACTGTAAATAATACAATTATAAAGGATGGTAGGAAAATCCCAACTGTCGAAATGATCGAGCCGGGGAAGCCTGCTATAACATAGCCAATAAATGTAGCGGTTGTGGAGATCGGTCCGGGTGTGATCTGACCGACAGCGATTGCATCCATCACTTGCTGTTCTGTTATCCAATTAAAATTCTTGATCAAATCCTGCTGAATGAATGCAAGCATTATATAAGCACTGCCAAATAATAGGGATCCTACTTTAAGGAAAAATAACCCTAATTGCGTAAATTTTGATTGGATGATTGATTCAAATCGGTAGTGAATATTTTCATAAGAAAAAACCCCCACTATCAAAGGTGGTATGCACCCCTGATTCACTGAATAATAGAACAAACTTATCAAACCACTTATAAGCATGATAATTACATGGACACAACCGAATAATGCAGCAATTAAACTGCCTCCCCCAAGAAAAAGCGAGAAATTTGTCTTATAAACAGGCTTATAAAGCCGAACGAGAGCAGAAATTAATATCGCTACAACAATAGCATTGATAATTGAAAATCCCTCATATATCTCTGGAATGGATCCAAACTGCACATAAGAAAAGGCTAATATCATTGAGATAATTGTTGCTGGAAGCAGAAAACTAATACCAGCAATTAATAATCCAGGGAAGCCAGCACGAATGTAACCGAGATGTGCAGCCATTTCAGTGGCGTTCGGGCCCGGAACAATATTTGTTATCGCCATGATATCAAGAAAATATTCACGTGAGACCCATTTTCTTTTCCGAACAGTTTCATCTTCCATCATTGCAATTGTAGAAAACGGACCACCGAACCCAATGGTCCCAATTTTTAAGAAAAGAGTTGCGATTTCAATGAATTTGGTTGGTTTGCTCACAAGAAACAATGGCAATCAGTTTGTTTGCAGTTCTCTTAGAATTTTATCTTGGGTTATTGGAAGGTCACGGAACCAGATGCCAGAAGCATTATGGATAGCATTGATAAGTGCGGGAGCTACGCCATCTACAGCAATCTCTGCAATTGATTTTGCCCCAAATGGGCCAGTGGGTTCATCTGTTTGGACAAAAATGACGTCCATAGGCGGCACGTCATCTGCTTTATATAATTTATATGTGCTAAATTGATCATTAGTAATGCGGCCTTTATCATCAAAATATGTGTCTTCAAACATTGTGAATCCTAATGCCTGTGCCATGCCACCTTCTGCCTGACCGGCAGCAGTTAATGGGTTGATTACTCTTCCACAATCCACAATCATCAACAACCGGTCGATTTGCATTTCCCCAGTTTTTTTATTGAATGTTACTTCGGCAAATTGGGCCCCGGTTGGTGGTGGGCTGACATAACTCATGTTAGATTCTGTAGCCATGATCTGATGCTGATCTAGTTGATGTAGACTGCTGAGAGCGACATCTTCAAGCGAAACCTGTTTCCCATCCGGCGCTTTTATTAATTTATTTTCTAAGAGAAGGTCTTGATGCTTTTTTATTCGCATCATCTTTGCCGCATGCTTGAGAATCATTTCTCTAACCTTTTCCGCCGCTTTGACGACTGCTCCACCACTTATATAGGTAGTAGAACTTGCGTATGCGCCTTTATCAAAAGGCGTGAAATCTGTATCAGAGGAATAGACGATAATATCTTCTACTTCAACACCAAGTTTTTCGGCAGCCATTTGAGCCAGGATCGTATCAGAACCAGTTCCAAGGTCAGTTGCACCAATTAACAAATTAAAAGAGCCGTCATCATTGAGTTTAATAGTGGCGGCCCCCATATCTAATCCCGCGATTCCAGAACCGTGAATCATGATGGACATTCCAATACCGTGGCGAATATCACCGGATTCATTGGAAAAAGCTTTTCGTTTTTTATAATAATCTGTAGCTTTTAACCCTATAGCAACGCATTCATCGATTGCAGTTGATGCCATTGATTGGTCATAACCTTCACGTCCCTCTCCTAACTTGCGGGCTAAGTGCATTAATTCGTCTAGCTTCAACCAATTTTTCTTCTTGAATTTAACGACATCTAAGTTAAGCTGTTCGGCAATCTCCTCCATCAGCACTTCAACAGCAAATTGCTCCTGCATGGCTCCATACCCTCTGTACGCGCCGGCAGGTGGTGTGTTTGTATACACAACATCACAAATAAAGCGTGAGTTCGGCGCGTTGTAAAGTGTTAATCCTTTAAATCCACCAACCATATTTACTGTTAGGGCGTGTGTACCATAAGCGCCTGTGTCACCGATTAGTTTTAATTCTGCTGCTGTAACCTGCTCATCTTTAACTGCTAATTTGTATTTAATAATTTGCCGATGCCGTGAACGTCCGCTTGTAAATTCTTGACTACGCGTGTATTCCATTTTTACCGGACGGCCTGTAGCTATCGTCAGGTGGCTGCAAAGGTCTTCAAGTAATATTTCTTGTTTTCCGCCGAAACCGCCGCCAATTCTTGGCTTGATCACGCGGATTTGTTTTATAGGTAAACCTATCAGAGGAGAAATGATTCGCCGAACATGGAATGGAACTTGTGTGCTTGTACGCACAACCAAACGGTTGTCTTCGTCAAAATACGTGATGCAAACGTGTGGTTCCATTTGTGCATGCTGCTGTTTTGGTGTACGATATTCACCCTTAAAAACATTGTCTGCGTCTTTAAAAGCAATATCTGGTTCACCAACTTCGGCCTCAAGATGGTGCACAATGTTTCGCGCAGTATCGTAGATACCCTCCGTATCTTCTTCATCGTGAATAATGGGAGCGTTTCCACTCATTGCCAATTCACAGTCCAGCACATGGGGAAGAATTTTATATTCAACATCAATTAATTGCAGGGCATTGTTTGCAATCTCCTGAGTTTCCGCAGCAACAATGGCGACACGATCGCCAATATGTCGAACCTTGTTGTCAAGTGATGCCTGATCATGTGGTAGTGGCTGAGGGAAACTCTGGCCTCCAGTTGCATATTTCACACGCGGGACATCTTTATGAGTAATTACTGCATGAACACCGGGGAGCTGTTTTGCTTTACTAACATCAATATCTATGATTTTTGCATGCGCGTGTGGACTGGTTAATAAACCACCATAAAGCATTCCATTGGGTTGGACATCATCTGTGAAAACTGGTTTACCAATAGCCAGTTTAACACTATCAACTTTTTTGACAGACTTTCCCACCTTAGATAATTGTTTCATTCCGTTTGGTGTTAATATAAGGGGTAGAAGCGGGGATTTGCTGCCGTTTTTTCGATAATAAGCTTCAGGTAAATCAATCTCACCAATATTCTCATCAAATTTTATCTCTCGTGGGATGTAAGGAGGAACTTCTTCTCCACGCATTACGGCAGAAGCCCGATAGACAGCGTCAATTATTCGAACGTAACCAGTGCATCTGCATAAAACTCCTGAGAGAGCTTTTCGGATTTCAGATTCTGATGGGTTCCTGTTTTTTTGGATAAGGCTTTTTGCAGTAAGGATCTGGGCAGGAGTGCAAAAACCGCATTGAATTGCACCTGTTTCAACAAACGCAGCTTGAAGCGGATGCAGGTTATCTGCAGTTCCCATTGATTCAAGCGTTTCAATTGATTTACCATTGAGTGCAGACATTTTTACCAAGCAAGATTGAACGGGTTTATTGTCTAATAGAATTGTGCACATTCCACAATCCCCCCGGCCGCCGCATCCTGATTTAACACTCAATAAGCAATCTTCTCTAAGGAAATTTAAAAGAGTTTCATTAGGATGAACTTCTACTTTGCGCTTCACCCCATTT
>CAZBCD010000129.1:0-4413 GCA_964490205.1 uncultured Pelolinea sp.
TCCTGTGGTATTCTTAAATAATCACGGTTGCACTTGAGACTTGAATCCAGCTTATGAAAAAAGATAATGAGGGCACAATTAAAAATAGGATCACAAATTCCCAACTGGTTTACGTGTTCTTATTTCTCACGGCATTCGCAATCCGTTTTTTCGGATCTCAGAAATTACCGATAAATTCTTATGAAGCATCAATACTATTAAGAATAGCTGGTCGTACACCAATCTACCCTGAAGGGTTTTCGATTATTGAATCCTTATTAATTAAATCAAGCTTCTTCATTTTTGGCGATAGTGATTTATCTGCAAGAATATGGCCGATTATTGCAGGAAGCATTCTAACCCTGTTGCCTTTGTATTTAGGAAAGCAATTAAACCAGAGAAGTGGAGTAATGCTATCTCTTTTGATTGCAATTGACCCTTTTATGGTTGTGAATTCCACTCAATTAGGGAGTAATATTTTTACTTTTCTCGCTTTTGTATTTTTAATCGGGGCAATTAAGAAAAGCGATGTATTTGCTGGAATTCTGACTTTGATTTTGCTTATTTTCTCTGGGCGTGGAGTAATGCTATCGGTGATTTTAAGCATTGCTTTCTTAATCTATCAGAAAGCATATGAAGGGGATCTCATAAAGGAATTATTAGATAAGTCCAAGGAATGGTGGAAGAAACACAACGTCTTTCAATTTCCAAAGTATTTGATTTTTGGATTGTTATTGGCTTTGGGGATTGCCATATTTAAAATTGATGTTTCACTAATCCTTTCAGATTTAATAAATAACCTAGAAAATCTCATGCGGGGCTACCAGATGGGAGAATCTCCGCTTACCTTCGGGGTAGTATTAATATCCTATTTACCATTTTATCTCGTTCTATTATTATATTGGCTGATAAATTTACTGAATAAAGGAAAGCGACCAGAAAACATCTTATTACTTTGGATCACAATTGCATTACTATTTATATTAATCAATCCACATCATAAGATTTTTGACCTATTATGGATTAGTGGTCCTTTGCTCCTTTATTCTTCTCTTCTAATACCAATCATTATTCAGCATAGCAATGTCAACAATACCAGCAATCTATTAAGAATATTATTTTTCCTGGTCTTGTTGATCGCTCTCTCTATGAATTTTTCAAGTTTTATATACCAGGGATATACTGGGGTTTCGCAATTTCAAACCTTGATTTCAATGATCACGATTGTGATTTTAATTGCAGCATTCGTTATTTTTCTTACTTACCAATACAATATTAAACATTCTTTTATTTGTCTGATAAACGCAGTCCTCATCTTATTATTTGTTGTGCAAGTAGGGTTTTCATTTCGGGCATGCGGTTTATCAGGTTCACGATATTCGGAAGTTTTATGGGCGGGAGATATTTTTGATAAGCAAATAATACAAACCCAGATAGAAAGTAAAAAGCAAACTAGAGGATTTACCAGTGATGGTATAAGAATCGGCTTGATAAATTTGCAGGAACCAGGTATTTTGTGGGAATTGCGTACCTATGATGTGAACTCTTATAATAAATTTATGAAACCCAATGAGAAATTCGATATTTTGATTTCGCAAACAGATTTTCTTGAAGGAACAATGGGAAAACATTATGGCCAAGAATTTATAGTTGATGCATTTCCCAAATGGTCTATGGAACCCATTAAGAACCTTTGGCATTATGATTATTGGTCATGGCTGATATTTAGGAAATCACAAATGCATAAATCTTTTAACTATATTTGGGTTAGTGTAGAATAATTAATGCAAATGGAGAAGTGGAAATTGAAATTACCAAATGTAATAACGATTGATGGACCAGTTGCCTCAGGAAAATCCAGCGTTGGTTTGAAACTAGCAAAAAAAATAGGGTATTTATTTTTAGATACAGGGATTATGTACCGAGCGGTTACATGGGCGGCGATTAATCAAAAAATAAAGATAGATAATAAAGAAGCAATCAGCAGTTTAGCTCAACAGATTGATATTGAGATAAAACCACCGACTAAATTTGATGGAAGGATTAATGATGTGTTTGTGAACAAAGTTGATGTTACCTGGAAAATAAGAGAACCTGAAGTAAATGAAAATGTCAGTCAAGTTTCAAGGTACCAGCTTGTGAGGAAAGCCCTAACCGAACAGCAGCGGGAATTTGGAAGGAAGGGAAAGGTAGTCATGGCGGGAAGAGATATAGGGACGATCGTGATGCCTAATGCGGAATTGAAGATTTTCCTGGAAGCTTCCGTCGAAGAAAGATCTCGAAGGCGCTATAACGAGGAAGTAAAAAGGGGGAAGCAAATTGATCTTGAAGATATTATTAAAAATGTAGAGATGCGGGATAAAATTGACTCAAACCGAAAAATCGCCCCATTAATACCAGCAGAAGATGCGATAATCATTACTACAGATGGAAGAGAGATTTCAAAGGTTGTTGATGAGATTTTATTAATTCTTGAGAACTATAATAATACTTAATAGATCATATTAATATGAATCAGCAATTAGATATTAGAAAGGGAAAAAAGAAAGAACAAAGCTCAATAAATAAGTTGCGGCGTTCAGAGCTCTTAGATTTGATTAGAGAGTTAAACGATTCTCTCAAAGAAAAAACTACCTTATTGTTGAAGGAAAGGGAAAAGAATAGGTCTTTCAAGAGGGTTTTGATCAGCAAGAATTTTCGCGAATATTTTAGAGAGTTTTCTAAAACCATTCAAATTAGAGAAACGAGTAGTATAAGAATTCTATTTTCAAAAAAAGATTTCTTCTTACAACCTTTCTCGGTTGGCTATGGATCTTTAAGCGACGAATATAGTTATTTGGATGATCAAATTAGTGATCAATTAGGTGGAAAGAGTCATTTAATTATCCAAGACACATCTAAAATCCACAATATTAAGTTTTTTCCAGGAAAAAGTTTCCCTCGTTCTTTAATTGCCTTTCCAATAATTCATAGTGATCATAAGGTGGGATGTATTTGGATTGGAGATAAAAATTATCGGGCTTATTCAAAAAAAGAAGTTGAAGAATTTGATTATATTATTGATGAATATCAAAATACTCTTGCCATGCTATCTAAAATGATTTCTACGTCGCAAGAAATATTTTCTCTTAGACAGGTATTTAATTCGATCGAGGAACCAGTTCTCATAATTAATAAGCAACAAATCATCACACATGCAAATACTGCTGCAAAAAAGGAATTCAACCTTGTTTGTGATGAAAATGAATCCTTTTCCTCCGAGGAGATCGATTTTAACAATTTATTAAATTCACCTAAAACTTTTGAGAATATAAAAATAAAAGATAATAAAAAAGAATTTGAGGTTTGCAGATTAGAAATAAATTCAATTGACACTAAAGGGGTAACCTGCTATCGATTTATAGATAAAACACGAGAACGAGCGTTAAATAAATACTTGTCAACGATAATTTCAACAATCACGCATTATCTGCGAAATCCAATGATCGAAATAAAGGGATTGGCTTCACTGATATTGTCATTGGGGGATATAAGTGAAAAACAAAAAGAATTTTTGAATACCATGAGTAGTAATATTGACGCGATTGAGAATAATGTTAAAGAATTAATGTCAATAGATCGTTTAAATAAAGATGGTTTCGTTGAGATAGATGAAGTTACAGTTGACGATTGTATAAATAATGCAATTCTCACTTTAGCGCCATTGGTGGAACAAAAACAGATAACGATTAGGTCCGATTTAGACGGGCAAATAAAGAAGATATTCAGTGACGCTGCCTTATTGAACCATGCGCTCTTGAATATTCTTGATTATGCCATCAGGGAATCACATATGGGGGGTATTGTAGAAATCAAAAGTTCAAATGAAGCGAATGCGTTCCTTATTTCAATAAAAGATTTTGGGAAAGGAATTTCTAAACTGGATATTAATAAATTGATGGATGATAAAAGCCTTGATCAATATACGGACGAAATAGAGATCTCTAAAAACATAATGAAAATATTGAATGGTGACATTTTAATTGAAAGTAATCTCGGTAGTGGGACAATAATTACTTTAAAATTTCCTCATATAGGCTCATAAATAGAATTAGAATTCAATATATATGTTATAATTTTAGATTGTTTGATTTTAATAGAATATTACACAAATTAGGTTATTTGCCTTGATTATTAAGGAGGCATTTTGGTGGAAACAAAAAGCTTAGTTGCTCTCCGAATTCGACTAGCATCTCCAGAAACCATTCGATCATGGTCTTATGGAGAAGTTCTAAAACCGGAAACAATTAATTATCGTAGGTTGCGACCGGAAAAAGACGGATTATTTTGTGAAGCTATTTTTGGCCCTACTAGAGACTATCAATGCTATTGCGGAAAGTATAAGAATCCACGCTATAAAGGAATTGTTTGCGATAAGTGTGGTGTTGAAGTTAC
>CAZBCD010000129.1:4425-6666 GCA_964490205.1 uncultured Pelolinea sp.
TAGAAGAGAGAGAATGGGGCACATTGATTTAGCTTCACCGGTTGCTCATATCTGGTATACCAGACGCGTTCCTTCCTATCTTGGATTATTGCTAAATATTTCCAGAAGGAATTTAGACCGTGTATTATATTTTGCCCAATATATTGTTACCTTTGTTGATGAAGATGCTAAACAAAAGGCTTTAGGGAGATTAGAAGAAGAGATTACTGAAAATTACAAAGAGGAACTAAATGTCCTTGAAACCCGAATCGATGAAATAAAGAATGAGCGTGATGAAAAAATTGCTCATCATAAGGATAAGAAACAGAACCTAAAAGTCACTATTGATGAACTTATCGCGCAGAAAATGGAACCTATCATTAAAGAAGGGCAGCAATTAGAGAGCAAAATAAAAGATAAAGAAGGATCTACGGTAAGAAAAGAAATCCGATTTGATGCCGTTGACATTGCTCTTGTTTCTCCTGGTGAGAAGGTTGAAGTAAAGGTATTATCCACTATCCAGGGAGCCGTCAAATCCAAATTAGAGGAGATTGAACAATCGATACGTACAAATATTGACCAGCAAATACAAGAGAACGATCTCTTAATTGCTAAAGTACAAGCGGAAGCTGACACAAACCTGATTGATCTCAATGATCAATATGAGGATTTGAAGAATAAAATAAAACTTGAGATTTCAAATGAAGAGGATAACCTAGAAGGTTTAGCTCCTTTTACCTTCCTTAGTGAAAACCGTTATCGGGAGTGTAGATCAAAATATGGGCAAGTATTTCGGGCTGATATGGGAGCAGAGGCTTTTGTTGATATCCTCAGCCGAATTGATTTGGATAAATTAGCTGAAGATCTTTGGCATGAAGTAAAAACTACAAAGAGTAAACAGAAACGCAAGAAAGCAACTTCTCGGCTAAAGGTTGTGGAAGCATTTCACCGTTCAAATAACAAACCGGAATGGATGATCATATCAGTTCTTCCGGTTATACCTCCTGATCTAAGACCGATGGTGCAGCTGGATGGCGGTAGATTTGCAACTTCAGATTTGAATGATCTTTATCGAAGAGTCATTAATCGTAACAATCGATTAAAAAGGCTTTTAGAGTTGGGAGCTCCAGATGTAATTGTCAGAAATGAAAAACGCATGCTTCAGGAAGCAGTCGATTCGTTAGTGGACAATTCCCAACGAGGGAAAGCTCTTTCAAGGCGTGGACGCCGGGAATTAAAATCTCTCAGCGATATGCTGAAAGGAAAGAAAGGGCGCTTCCGTCGAAACTTATTAGGAAAGCGTGTGGATTACTCGGGCCGATCGGTTGTAGTTGTTGGGCCCAAACTTAAGCTATACCAATGTGGGTTACCAAAATCAATGGCCTTAGAATTATTTCGCCCATTTGTTATTGCTGGATTGGTAAAAAAGGAATACGCGGCAAATGTAAAGGGTGCTCGAAAAATAATAGAGCGAAATCGCCCTGAAGTGTGGGAAGTTTTAGAGGAGGTTATCAAAGACCGACCTGTTTTGCTCAATCGTGCGCCAACACTGCATCGCCTTGGAATACAGGCTTTTGAACCTGTTCTTATTGAAGGTAGTGCGATTCAACTACATCCGCTTGTAACCACTGCGTTTAATGCAGACTTTGATGGAGATCAGATGGCAGTACATGTGCCATTATCGGAAAAAGCAGTTTGGGAATCACGGAACTTAATGCTGGCCTCGAAAAATATGCTAAAACCTGCGGATGGAGAACCTATAATTTCTCCTTCAAAGGACATGGTGCTTGGAGTGTATTATTTGACTATGAATTTGAAGGAACCTTTCACAGGAAAAGAACAGGTTTATTCAAATATGAATGAAGTTGAAATGGTATATCAGCTAAATAAAGTTGATGAACACACATTGATCCGACTCAAAGCTGATACATGGTTTGACGATAAAGGGAATCGGCTTCCAGAAGCTGAAACCAGAATCATAAATACAACTGTTGGACGTGTTTTATTCAATTGGATCCTTCCGCCTGAAATTCAATTTATTAATGAAGAATTGGAAAAAGGTGGTATTAAAACATTAATTAAAACAATTTACGATCTTTGCGGGGAAAAAGTTACAACTGAAGTTGTAGATCGGATAAAAGATATTGGTTTTAAATATGCCATGTTGTCAGGAACTACTCTTTCAGTCGCGGACATTACAGTGCCTGAAGAAAAGAAGTTCCTGACAACATGGCATATTTAAAACCAATATCTTTTATCCGA
>CAZBCD010000130.1:0-6614 GCA_964490205.1 uncultured Pelolinea sp.
TGGAAGGAAACCGCTTCTACCTGAAGAATGGAAACAATTCACTTGGCCGAGGAGAAAAAAATTCTATCCAGATCAAAGACCTTTCAATCTCAAGAAACCACGCAGACTTGGTTATTGAGCAAGATATTTGCTCGCTGATTGACTTATTTAGTACGAACGGTACTTTATTGAACGGTGAAAAGATCAATCCAGACAAGAAACACATTGTTCTGGAGGAGGATGAATTGACTTTTGGCGATAGGGTTTACATTATTTCCGTTACTAATGAAAAGGAAAAAAATGTCTGATATAGAAAATGTGCAAATAGAACAGGCAGACCTGAATAACCAGATGCAAATATCTGCTGACATGCTGCGCCAGGCTGGAGATGCACTTTCGCGTTCGTTATCTTTTTCTCTGCGACGAGATTTTTTAAGTGAAGATATCTTCAAAAGGAATATTTTTAGAGCTGGAAATATTGAACCAATCCAACTTTCCGACATTACATTTCTGGAGATCAATCAGGTAGGAAAGTTGATATCTGGCGATCCTGGTGAATACATGACTGCAATTCAAACAACGCTTGCTGCTTGTCATGATCCGCGCTATAACCTTGTTTTTATCATCAGTAGTGATGGAATCAATAATAAGATTTATCTGGCGATTGCTTCCCGTGAAGCAGGTGCACAGCCAAAGACCTTTGCTGAACAGATCGGACATTTCCTTGCTTCAAACTGGCCGGGTACACAGGCCAATGTTGTATCAGACTATGAACAGATAGCACGAACTGTGCACATTCCTTTAAGTAAATATCGCTTCAGCCGTGCGTTTACCGGAATCCCTTCTTATAAAAAATCAGAGGTTGCAAAAAGTTATCCGCAAAACCTCGATCGCTTGATGAGGGGGCTTCGGGGAAAACCTTTTATTTATATGGTTATTGCAGAGCCAATGCCGGAAAAAGAAGTCAATACCATCATAGATTCATGCAATACTTTATCTGGACAAGTACACGCGTTTATCCGCACATCTATCCAGCGAAGCATCAACCAGGGTGTCAATGCATCCCACTCAAGATCAGAAAGCACGAGTACAAGTAATACTGAATCTACATCAGAATCGGAGAGTGTTTCAACTAGCAAGAGCAAGGGTGCTTTAGGTGCTGCAATGGAGGGTGGGCAAAAAGGATTAAAGGCGGCGGGTTTAGGCGCAGCTTCTGCGCTACTTGCAGCCGTGGGTGGACCGTTTCTGCTGTCAGGAATGCTTGGCATGTTTGGACAGTTATTCCCGACTAGCAATTTAAGTGAAAGCTTATCTTCTTCAGCAACTACCAGCAAATCTGAAAGTAGATCACGATCAAATTCAAAGACGCGAGGTTTATCACAAGGAGAATCGTTATCATTTGGCAGAGATTACCTAAATAAGCATGCTGAGTCATGCGAAAATCTATTATCACAAACAGTTGAACGCTTCAAAATAGCGCGTGCCCAGGGTAGCTGGAACGTAGGTGTTTACATGATCGGGGAGCAAGAGGAAACAGCAGCACAGGGGCAAGCACAATTAAAAGCGCTGGTAAGTGGAGATCAAAGTACATTTGAACCAATCCGTGCACATGACATGAAAACTGTTTGGAATGGATCAGTACAGGTTGCGCTAGATGCATTCCAGCAGCCACCTCTTTTTCTTCAATCACCAGAAAACAGTATCCGAATCAATCATCCGATAGGCGATGCTTTTGAAAAACTGACTACCCCTATGAATACAGAAGAATTATCTTATCTCATCAATTTGCCGTTGGATGAGATGCCCGGGATCTCGATTCAACCAACCGCATATTTTAGCTTGAATCCGCCTGTAGTGGACGAAGGTTTGCCTTATATCGATTTTGGAAATCTTTTGGAAGGTGGAAAGCCGATTGAACAGCTGGCTTATAAACTACAGGCAAATGATCTAACACGGCATGTTTTTATAACAGGTATTACTGGTTCTGGAAAATCAAATACATGCCGGGGTTTATTGACGCAATTGCTAAATGAGAACATAAATTTCATGGTTATCGAACCTGCAAAAGATGAATACGCACGATTAGCCTTACAATTGAATGAGATAGGGGATTTCAAGAAGAAGATCAATGTTTATATGCCTGGCAGAAAAGAAATCCTTGGAAACAGTCTGGGTACGTTACATTTGAACCCGTTTGATATCATTCGTTTGAAAGGCAGCCCAATCGAGGTTATGCCGCATATGGATCGGTTGAAATCGATCCTCAATGCCAGTTTTCCAATGTACGAAATCATGCCTGTAATTTTAGAAGAAGCACTTGTTGACCTCTACGATAGCCAAGGTTGGATCGAAGCAATTCCTCCAGAAGAGGTTTTATGTCCAACAATCGAACAGCTAAACAATCGCATTGCTAACCTGGTAGCCTCTAAGGGGTATGAAGAGCGCATCACTGCAAATATTACTGCGGCCATGCAAACCCGATTCGGAAGTCTCATGCGGGGATGGAAAGGTGATCTATTCAATATAGCTCGGTCCACACCTTGGGCAGAGTTGTTTGATCAGCCAACTGTTGTCAATCTTTCTCTTTTAGGGGATGACGCGGATAAATGTTTCACGATGGCGCTTTTGTTGAATTTCATGTATGAATACCGTCGTGCACAATTTGAACAGGAAGGGGGAGTTGAGTCAAGCAATATTCGGCATGTGGCAATCTTTGAGGAGGCACATCGCATATTGAAAAAAAGTATATCACGTGGGGAAAGCAGCGATCCGGCGGGGAAAATGTCAGATATGTTCTCTGATATTCTGGCTGAAATCCGCGCTTATGGGCAGGGAATGGTAATCATAGATCAAGTTCCCTCCAAACTGATACCTGACGCGTTGAAAAATACTAATTTAAAGATCGTGCATCGTCTGGTTTCTGGGGATGACCGCGATGCGATGAGTGATGCACTTGCATTGACTGATGACCAGAAAAAAGTAATAGCACGATTGAAGGTTGGCCAGGCTATTATAGGAGGAGTACAGGATGATACGGCTTCCTGGGTGGGAATTCATTACACCCCGATCAAGGGGAAATCGGTCAAAAATATAAAAGAGGTACGATGAGAGAGGGAATACCTGCACAACAGATTAGAAAAGGAATAAATTTCTTATATCTTCTATATTTTTGTCCAACAAATAAACTGTCAGCTTTCAGTGCAGAAGCAAAGAAATATACGCAGGAATTAGAGAGATTAACAAGCAGTAATAATGTTTCCATCCTGGATATCTACCTCGCTGCTTGTTCCCGCATTATCGAATTTCACACAAATAGCCGTGAAGTGGATGAGGATATTCTATCCGGGTTAGTTGGATCTGCCATCCACGCTTTAAAATCAGAAGAAAATTTGACAATGTTCCAAATTGAAATGGAAACAATTCGTGCACTGCCACAACGCACAGATATGAAAAACCGACTACATCGCAAAAAAGGCTGTTTCCTGTGTGAGCGCCCGTGCCGATATGGGTACTTTTCTCTGATATCGGATCCAAATTTCTCAAATTTATTGACTCATTTGCGTGAGGAAAGTGATAAGGACCTAGAAGAGAAAAATGTTATTCGCGCGGTCTGGACATTTACTATTAAACATTTATGGGAAGTTATGGATTGTAATCAAGCATTTATTGGTGCTGACCATCTAGGAAACCTTTCATATTGCATGCTATTGCTGGCGACAGCCAAGTCCCGATTTTCGTTTCCAGAAAAACAAATGCTTTTTTTTCAGGAATCTAACCAAGTATCTATTTCCAATTATCAGGAGCAATATCGGAGGTAAACAGGGAAAACAATTCCACTACTTGATAGCAAGGAGTTGATCTATAGATACAATACAACACACCCAGCAACACATACCTGTGCGAAAAATATAAAAACATTAGAAATAAGGAGATTCACATGTCTGACGGAAGCAACCAAGAAACAAATGAACGGAACGAAATCAATGAGCAATCGAGTAATGAAACCAGAGAGTTAGATCGCACAACGCAACAACCAGAAACAAAGGTTGAAGCAGATCATCACTTCGTGGAATCTGAAGCGATAGAAAAGGTCGTGAAAGAACTGGTGAATGAGGAGCCGGAACATGGGCCAAATCCGGTCACTCAAACTGCTCGAAAACCCGAAACATCGGGTAGCGAAGGTGTTTCAGCAACACCAATTAATTTGCCAAATCCACGTGACCAAGAAGCGTCAACTGCACCAGCGACTTCAGGCGGCAGCGAAGGAGTATCGGTAACACCAATAAATTTACCTAATCCACGCGACCAGGAAGCTTCAACAGCACCAACTGCTCCTAGTGGTGGTGAAGGTGTTTCAGCAACACCAATTAATTTGCCTAATCCGCGGGATTTAGAGGCAGGAGAGATGGTCACAAGAGCTAATAATCTTGTTAGTGAGGAACCGACTCATGGACCAAATCCTTTTGATAATAAATTTGAAAATGTAAGCATTATTGAAAAAACATTAGGCGGAAACTCACCTGCCGAGACAAGCAAAAATATCCCGAATGAAACAGCTGAGATGGATACAGGTGAAATGGATGACACGGGTCTCTTGCAGCCAGAAGATGTGGTTGATGGTGGTGAAAATGTGGAAAAGGCTCTGTACTTGTATGAGGATAAAGATGGAAATATGATCGTTGTAGATGCGGATGGTAACCCGGTCGAAAGCCCCCCTGGTCTGGTCTATAACGAAAAGACAGGAAAATATTATGCATCATACAATCAAGATCCCACTAAAGGCGACACTACAGGAAAAGACGTGTCTTCTCTGGGAAAAGAATTACCCGAATATAAAAAAGCTGTTGAAGAGATGTACTTGTATGAAACTGAAGATGGGAAGCAGATTGTTGTGGATGCGGATGGCAATCCAATTAAAAGCCCACCTGGATTAACTTACGATGAAACTACTGGTAAGTATTATGCATCTTACGGCGGATTGGATCCCGCGAAAATGGACCCGACAGGAATAGACAAATCACAATTAGGCTTGGAGTTGCCGCAGTATAAAAAACCGCTGGATGGATTATCACTTTACGAAGACCAAGATGGGAACATAGTTGTTGTTGACGTTGATGGAAATCCGATAAAAAGCCCACCCGGCCTTACATACGATGAAACTACTGGAAAGTATTATGCGTCCTATGGTGGTGGAGACCCTGCGAAATTGGACCCGACAGGAAAAGACAAATCCCAGTTAGGCCTTGAGTTACCCAAATTCAAAAAATCGCTAGACGGTTTGTCGCTCTATGAGGATCAAGATGGGAACATGGTTGTTGTTGGCGCTAATGGAAGTCCTGTCGCAAGTCCTCCCGGGTTGGTCTATGATGAAGCGACAGGTAAATACTACGCCTCTTATGGCGGTGAGGATCCTGCGAAAATGGACCAGTCAGGAAAAGACAAAACCAAATTAGGGCTTGAGTTACCCAAATATAAAAAACCATTGGATGGATTGAAGCTATATACGGATTCCGAAGGAAATCCTGTTGTTGTTGACGCTGATGGCAATCCTGTTTCCAGCCCTCCAGGCTTGACATACGATGAAGTGACGGGAAAATATTTTGCCTCTTACGGTGGTGATGATCCCGCGAAACTGGACAAGGCGGGCAATGAAAAATCAAATTTTGGGGTGGAGCTATCTGATTACGAGAAACCCATCAACGACATGTATATCTTTGAGGATGACAACGGGAAAATGATTGTTGTAGACGAAAATGGAATTCCCGTGCAAAGCCCTCCGGGTTTGGCATATAACGAGCAAAGTGGAAAATACTATGCTTCATATTCAACCGATCCAATAAAAGCGGATGGGGCAGGGAAAATGACTTCAAAAAGCATTGTTGAAATGAAACACTATAAACCAAAATGGTGGAAGGAATAGATGCTGGAGGTTGATGGAGTATAGAGAATAATCGAATTCTAATAATTTAAAAGCGCAACTGGAAGAAAGGCAAATCGTATGGCAAATTCTGAAGCAAATGAGAATACACATATTGGTGAACGAGAACCAGAAGCGATTAGAGAGTTAACGCAGATTACCCAACAACCGGAACGGTATATTGAGAATGTAAACGTATTTGAGCAAGCTGAAGCAATTCAAGAGCAAATTAAAGAAATTGTTGGGGTTAATGCAGAAACCCAACCAATAGAAAAAGAAATAGCTAAGAATCATCAGGATGTAATTGGTCAAACACTCTTTGTTGGAGATCATGAAGACATAAATGGTCCCCCGCTTCACCTGACTGAAAAATAAAAGAGAAATCAAAGAACAGCCAGATTTTTTCGCCTGGCTGTTACATATTGGCAAGTGGAAAAGGGATTTGAGCGTCATGCGGTGAATCGCAAACGGTGAATCCTTCTGGAAAATAGGGCTACAAGGGGTTATGGAGTCGGGGCGAGAGGATTCGAACCTCCGACCTCTTGCACCCCATTCAAGCGCGAAAGTGTCCACAGCGTATCATAGCGTCTATTGTGTCCATAGTGTCCACAAACAAGCTTAAAAATTGTCCATATTGTCCATTGTGTCCATTGTTTCCACACAGGTTGCACACGAATTGCATCTAAGAAAGCGTCTGTCAAGTATTTTATATAAATGA
>CAZBCD010000131.1:0-6496 GCA_964490205.1 uncultured Pelolinea sp.
AACCCTACTAACCCTACTAACCCTACTAACCCCACCAATCCCACTAACCCCACTGCCCCTCTTGAATCGAGGACCTGCTGTAAATTCGCGTCAATTAAATTCTGAGCCGTGGGTAGAGCCCGGTACACATTTTCAATCACATAATCATACGCGGATTGGACCTCCAAGATGTAGGATGCCCCTACTACCATGAAAAGCAATAAAGGGAATAATGAGAAGAACGCATAATAAGCCATCCCCGCAGCAGACTGAGTGGAATTTGATTCACCATAGTTGTATATAGCTATACGCAATATCCGTACAATTCCATATGTACGGTCGTTTATCCATTCATAAATGAAGCGTAATCTCTTTTCAATTTTTTCGTGCATAAATAGCTATTTGCAAAATGTCCTAATGAAGTATTATACATAAAGAAACTGGCTTTGATCAAAACCAGTTTCTTTTAGAATTAATGTATTTGATTAGATAAATCTTTCTCGTATTTCAGCGCTTGTATAATCAAGCACCATCACCGTTAATGCAATAAACCATACCGCCATTCCAGCGGATCGGTAATCAAGCAGCCGAATCCACTGGGCAAGCAAGAATCCTATTCCTCCTCCACCAACAAATCCTATTACGGTAGACATCCGAATATTGATGTCCCATCTGTAAACTGTAAATGAGACAAACGGGGGAATGATTTGTGGAATGACGGCGAAAGCTATTGTTTGCACCCAATTTGCCCCCGTGGCTTGAATTGCTTCAATTGGGCCAGGATCTATGTTTTCTATTGCTTCAGAGTAAAGCTTTGCTAAAGCTGCCATTGAATGGACTGATAACGCAATAATGCCAGCAAATGGCCCAAGGCCTACAACAATGACTGCGATTATTGCCCAAATAAGCGGCTCAATGGAGCGCACAACATTTAAGATAATCCTAATAAGGTAATAAATCACCTTTGTCAGGAAATTATCGGACATAAGATTTCTCGCAGCTAGAAAACTCATAGGAAGTGCGAATATGATTCCAAAAAATGTTGCCATCATACCGATGATAATCGTTTCAATCATTTTTTCAACGGATAGCTTTAATTCCTCACTGAATTCAGCTTTGCCAACTGATGCCAGCTGTCTAGCTTGAATCTGCCAAATTTTGGGTCCTTCACCAGCACTCGGAGGCAGGATTCTATAAGGCATAATTATGTCCCCTTGGAAAGCACCGTTTTCGTCCGGTATATAAACAACATATTCACCTCCCTGGCGCTGCCGAAATTCATTATTGATAGGATCGTGCCACCAAATTTCCACTTCTGTCACTGGTTTAAAACCAGTTCCTGTAAGCGTATAGGTGGTACCAGCAGTCCCGTCAATTTCTGAAGGATTCCCACACGTGGGTGTAGAATGCAAGAATGCCTTACCTTCAACTGGTTCTGCTTCGGGGAATGGTGCATCGCTGCAAGGAGCTTGAACTTCCGCAATTATCGTCAGATACTCTTCAGGATAGGTAATCGCCGATTTCCAGGGCCAAATTACCCTGCTGAGTGTTGGTACAGCTTCATCCGCCTGTGAAACGAGAGAAATAAGGTCAATTTTTCCTATTTGCCAACCCAATATAAAGAATAAAGCTATAGTAAAAAACAAGATAGCCGCGGAATTTTTATATCTCTCATTCTTATTTCTCTTACTTGAAACAATAAATGCATCGATAATGATCCAAATATAGTAACAAGCGAATAATAATGCGATAATGCGCAAAATTGGTTCCAGGTAGAAAGCTTTCTGGATCTTTTCTAATATGTCATCATATCTTCTTCCTACAAGAGCAATTCTCCATGTTAGCAAACCGCCAATTGTTATAAAACTCATCAATAAAACAATACCGCGTCTTGCTTCTCGCGCAAACACTTGGCCAACACCTGGAAAAATGGCGGAAATAACCGAATTAATAATAGGCGGAAGTAAACTTCTCTTGATGTCATCCGATTGAATATTTTTATTTTTCATTATTCCCTTTCCCAAATGAACCTAAATCACCTTCTATGCCGCCCCCAACCCTAACCGCTTCCTCGCCATATATCTCATGGAATTCTTCATCAGTCATTGCACGAATCTCTTTACGAGTACCTTTATATACGAGTTCGCCATCTCGTAAACCAATAACTCTTTCAGAATACCTTTGAACCAGATCAAGATAGTGAAGGGTACAAATAATTGTGAGACCATCTTCCTGGTTTAATTTTTCCAAACTCAATAAAATAGAATGGGCTAATACAGGATCCAGGCTGGCGACTGGCTCATCGGCCAGGATAATATCCGGTTCCTGCATAAGTGCTCGAGCAATCCCTACGCGCTGCTGCTGCCCTCCGCTGAGTTCATCGGCTCGTTTTTTTGCCTGGTCTGTTATTCCAAGACGATCAAGCACACGGTCAGCCATTTTTCTATCTGAAGAAGAAAACCTATTTAAAGCGCTTGTATACGTTGGGCTGTAACCTAATCTCCCAGATAAAATATTCTTCAATACAGAGGACCGTTTTACCAGGTTGAAGTGCTGAAAAATCATTCCGATTTTTCGGCGTATCTTTCTCAAATCTTCCCCTTTTAGCATTGTAATATCAACTCCATTCCAGATGATCTGCCCCTCGGTCGGATCAACCAGGCGGTTAATACATCTCAATAATGTTGATTTCCCTGCGCCGCTGAGCCCAATAATGACTAAGAACTCGCCATCCGGAACTGTAAAACTTACATTTTTCAAAGCAACAGTACCATCGTTGTATACTTTCGTTAGATTTTTTATCTCAAGCATATTTTTACTCCAAGCATAATTAAAATAGTTGAATAATTATAGACTATAGAAAAAAAATAAGGAAAGGATTAAACCTTTCCTTATTTTTTGTTATTTTTGAAATATAAATTTTACTCGTCTGCAAGAGCCGCAATGTCTGCAGCTGAAACGCCGCCAGCATCCAACATTTGCCTGAATTGGTCATAGAAGGTGTCATCATGTTCTTCCAAACCACCCCACTGATACGCTTCATCCAAAGCTACCAAACCCTCTTCGGTGTCTACCATACCTAAGAAGGTAGCAACCAATGTTGCTCTCACGTCAGCTGGGAAATCCGGGTGGAATTGGATACCATCATTGGGGATGTCGGGCTCAACAGCGATAACTACTGTTTCGTCCATAATAGTTGCCGCGTACTCATCTTCAACCCGAGAACGGGCATCAATATATGTTGCACCCCAATCGCAATCCCCGTTTAGAACAGCTGTAGCAGTAGCTTCGTGAGAACCAGTGTCAATGATCTGGTTCATTTCAGCAACATCAACCCCTACGGCCTTGAGCATAATACCGGGGATGATATCACCGCTTGTGCTGAGAGGATATGGCCTGCACATATCTGTTCCCGCAAGATCTTCTAGTTTTTCTAATCCGCTGTCTACATGAACAAGGAATTGACCATTATAGAATGCTGCACCATACCGAGTGGAGACCAATGCCACGTCAGCACAATCTTTTTCTGCAGCAAGAATATATGCGAAAGTAGCCAATGCGCCCATATGTGCCTGCGGCACTTCGGTGCACATTGATTCGATTGCGGCTGTGTAACTGGCAGCCACGAATGGTTCAATGACTAAGCCAGTCTCATCATAGACAATGTCTGCGACTTTTTCGAATCCGGCTAAAACGCGATCCTGTTCGCCTGAGGGAACAGCAACAAAAATGATCGGAAATTCTTCTGTTCCGATACCTTCCCAGGGATCCACTTCTTCTACTACTTCTTCTACTACTTCTTCCACCACCTCTTCAACAGGTGCCGGTTCTGCTGCTGGTGCGCAAGCCGCGAAGAGCATCGCGGATATCACAACCAGAGACAGGACGATAAAAAATTTCTTGCTGTATTTCATGTCTTTCCTCCTCCATTAAATGGATTATATTTAATTAGAATATATATCAGGAGTACTTCTTTTGCAAGGTTTTTAAGATGAATTATGAATAATTTAAGATTAGAATCATATACACATAACATGATAAGGTGCCTTGCGAAATGAATTTTCTTACCAAAAGCCAGCATAATATAATATCTGATGAGAAATCACTCCTTTCATCAAATTCCATCTTCCTTTCATCAATCAACAGCGAAAAGGTTGACCTCAAGCTTTTACAGGACACACAAGCACAGCTTGACGAGTTGTTTCTCATTGTCATCGCTGGTGAATACAACTCTGGTAAAACAGCATTTATAAATACTCTCCTGGGTGATTCTTTCCTAAAAACAGGGATCACACCAACCACTGACAAGATCACAATTCTTGGATATGGCGATTCTCAGCGAGAGCAGATTATTGAGCCAGGAAAATCATCAATTGAATTACCAGTTCCCTTTTTACAAGACATCAGCATTGTTGATACGCCTGGGACCAATGCGATTCTACGCGAACACGAGTCCTTGACAACCGATTTTATCCCACGATCGGATATTGTTATATTTGTCACTTCTGTTGACCGCCCGTTCACTGAAAGTGAGCGTGGTTTTTTAGAAAAAATTATAAATTGGGGAAAAAAAATAATCTTTGTGATAAACAAGATCGATATAGTAGAAAATCAAGAAGATCTCTTGGAAGTTGTGGACTTTGTTTCCAATAATGCCCAGAAACTATTAGGTCTATCCCCGGCAATTTTTACGATCAGCGCAAAGGATTCATTATCGAATCTAAAAAAAGGCATTAAAGATGACCATTTTGCAAAAATCGAAAAATACATTCACACCACGCTTGATCAAAAAGAGCGTATTCGCATAAAACTCAACAACCCTCTGCATATACTGGAGAATCTGACCAGCAAATATGATGAAATCAACCAAACAAATATCAATTTGATCCAAGAAGATAAGAGTTTATTAGAGGACATACATAGGCAGATATCATTATTCCGCGAAGATTCATTGCGCCGCTTCAACTTTAGATACGCGGATATTGACAACGCGATCCTTGAATTTGAAAAGAGAGGACAATCTTTTTTTGAGGAAACCTTTCGTATCGGCCGAATTTTAGATCTATTGAATAAAGAAAGGATTCAACGCGAATACAAAGACACTGTTGTAAAGGATTTAGCGATTCAGATTGATAACAAAGTGGATGACCTTATTGAATGGTTGGTGGATGAAAATTACAAGCAGTGGCAGATTGTTAACAGCAAGATTAACAAACGTATGGCGGTTTTCAAGAATAGGATATTAAGTGATTCCCATTCTCAAGAAATACAGATAGAAAGAAAGAAAATCATTTCAACTGTAAAAAGAGGTGCGCAGCGCGTTATTGAAAAATTCAACCGTGATAGCGAAGCACAGCAGATCGCTGAAGATGCCCAAATGGCGGTTGCCGCTTCCGCTGCTGTTGAAGTTGGCGCGCTTGGTTTGGGCACATTGGTAACGGTATTGGCTACAACAGCCTCCGCTGATCTGACCGGGATTCTCTTAGCTGGCCTAACTGCCACATTGGGATTTTTCATAATTCCAGCTAAGAAAAAACAAGCAAAAATATTATTCCGCGAGAAAGTAAATACTATTCGGGAACAACTATCTATTTCTCTCAAAGAAGAAATCACGCGCCAAATTGATTTAGTGATTGATAATATTCATGCAACTATCTCTCCGTATGAAAGATTTATTAAAACTGAGCATAAAAAACTTACTAAGAACAGCGAACAATTCGAAAATTCCCGAAAAATAATCTCTCAATTAAGAATTGATATCGAAAAAATTTAATTTTCATTTTAAAATATTCTGATAACTCAGGGAGCATCTTGTGAAATTGATCGCTGCATTAGACCAGGGCACCACCTCCACCAGATGCATTATATTTAATCAAAGCGGTAGGGTCATAACCTCTGCGCAAAAAGAACACAAGCAAATCTATCCTCAACCCGGATGGGTAGAACACGATCCAATGGAGATCCTTGAAAACGCCAAACAAGTATTTTCTTCAGTCATAAAACATAAGGAGATTCCGTCGAATTTGATATCCGCGATTGGTATTACTAACCAACGCGAAACAACTGTACTTTGGAATAAGAAAACAGGCATCCCCTATGGGAACGCTATCGTATGGCAGGATACGCGCACTGATAAGATCTGTGCTGAACTATCAGCTTCCGGCTGTCAGGAGATTTTCAGAGCAACAACCGGCCTCCCTATCGCCACATATTTTTCTGGGCCAAAAATCAAATGGCTGATTGATAATAATTCCAAAATAAAAGAGGATATTTCCAGGAACGAGGTGTGTTTTGGTAATATTGATACCTGGTTAATTTGGAATTTTACCGGCGGGAACCACGGGGGTAAGCACCTTACGGATGTTACCAATGCTTCCAGGACAATGATGATGGATCTGCACACCCTAACCTGGGATAAAGAGCTGCTTGATATTCTAGAAATACCTCATGAAATACTTCCGAAAATATTGCCATCTTCAAGCTATTACGGGGATACTGTAAATATTCTTTCCGGAAC